>NZ_JAGGQM010000028.1:0-134046 GCF_018613295.1 Bacillus sp. ISL-39 | reverse complement strand
GCCCCGACAAACGCTGGAGGGCCGACCGGTGAAGTCGTTCTTTGACTTCATTGCGCGGACCGAAGCGACTCGAGGGGCTAGGCGCAGGAGCTGGACAAAGAAAAGCGCAAGCGCCTTGGTCAGCCCCGACAAGCGCTGGAGGGCCGACCGGTGAAGTCGTTCTTTGACTTCATTGCGCGGACCGAAGCGACTCGAGGGGCTAGGCGCTGGAGCTGGACAGTAGTCCTAGTATAAAAAGTTAACTTTATAATTTTTAAAAAGGGACTTGATACCGAATACGGCTCAAGTCCCTTTTTTTTCATACTTCCCAATCGTCCAGCGAATCCACTGTATAGGTTGGCATTTCTTGATACCCTTTAAGAAGTTCCTTCGTTGTTACCCCTGTGTGGACGAGGAGTGTGTCCATCCCTGCCCTCATGCCTGCAAGGATGTCGGTATCATAGTAATCCCCGACCATAAGAGTCTCCTCTTTCTTTGTACCAAGTACCTTTAAAGCCTGTTCCATGATCACTGATTCCGGCTTTCCAATAAAAATTGGATCTGTTTGTGTAGAAACAGCAATTACGGAAGTCAGCGAACCGTTCCCCGGAAGCAAGCCTCGTTCAGTCGGAATGGCAATGTCCCCATTTGTCGAAATGAAGGTTGCCCCGTTCCTGACCGCAAGACAGCCTACAGCCAGCTTTTCATATGTAATGCCGCGGTCGATTCCGGAAACAACGAAATCAGCATCTTCTCCGGCAAATTTCAATCCCTTTTCCTGGATTGCCGTCTGGATTCCCTCTTCACCAATCACATATACCGTCGCATCATTTTTTTGCTCATAAATATAGTTGGCCGTTGCCTGGCTTGTCGTGAAAACTTGCTCCTCAGTCGTTGGGATATCAAAGCCACGGAGCTTTTCCGCCACCTGTGACGGTGTGCGTGATGAATTATTCGTTACAAATAAATACGGGATTTCAGCTTCAATCAGCCTTTTTATAAAATCAGAAGCGGCTTCGATGCGCTCTGAACCTCGATACATTGTTCCATCTAAATCAATTAAATAACCTTTATACTTTTTCATGGTGATCACTCCTAATTATATCGTTCCCATCTTGTTTAAAAACGAATACTCCTATTTTATAAAAGCCAGGCAGCAAGTGCAAAGGACAAAGCTCACTGTTCACCTTTCAAAGGACAATAAACATAAAAGAGACCGCAATATAACGGTCTCTTCTGTCATATTTACTTTTTAAAAGCGGAAACCGGTCCTAGTTCATTCGTAAGGTACTCTCTCACTTTTTCCGAAAAAAGCTTGAGATGAGGAAGCTCAGATTTGAAGTTTTCAATCAGGCTGGCATGGTCCACGGCAGTGTACTGCTGGACAAGCATCTTCCGAAAAAGGACGATTTTTTTCAATCCTGCGCTCATTTCCTTCGTAACCACTTTTTCATCATCCAAAATATCAATGATGTCTTCATAGCTTCCCGGGTCGCGCATGATGAAGCCATCAATCATCGCGTTTCCCACATCGAGAACAGCTTCAATCATCGTATGCGCTGAACGCTCGAGGGCTGATTTTTCCATTGGCGTTTCCCATGGCCCATTGCTTTCGAAAAAGTCGATTTGCCTGTCTAAAAACTGCAATGTTTCTTCAATTTGTTCCCTGTCGACAAAGTACATTCCATATCACCTCATAAGATGCTAGACGGTTTTCAGTAATCCGGGGCGGGCATAAAAATACCCCTGTGCCAGTTCTACTTTATTCCTAGAGAGAACAGATGCTTCGTGTTCATTTTCGATCCCTTCGGCAATGACGGTGGACCCTGCTTCCCTGGCAACAAGCAGCAGACCTTTCAGCATCGACTCCTTAACAGAGTTCTTATCAATATTCTCGATGACGGAACGGTCGATCTTAATGACATCTGGCATGATTTCACTGATCGTATTCAAGCTGGCATATCCTGCTCCAGTATCATCAACCGCTATTTTGATTCCCATTCCTCTTAAGACCTTTATATTATAAATAAAATTCTCGATTCCCTCAATCGAGTCCCTCTCGGTGATTTCCAACGTGATCTGATTCGGCTGGATGCTTTCAAATGATTGCATCAGATTTTTCAGGTCCCGGATGAATCTGGAATTCCCGAGGGTAATCGGCGTGAAATTAATGAAAATATCATCACGGCAGCCAGTCGACGTGATTTGCTCAAGCGTTTTTCTCAGCACAATCATTTCCAGGTCATACAGCATATTTGTCTGCCGGGCAACGGAAAATAGCTGCAATGGACTCTCAAGCTCCGTTCCCTCAGGCCCTCTGGTCAGCATCTCCCAGGCGCGGATTTCCTTTGTGGCGACGTCTATGATAGGCTGCGCTAAAAGCTTGATATTTTGCTCCGCAATAATTCTTCTCATTTCATAGACCATTTCATTGAATTCAGTTTGGATTCGTTTCTCGGCCATCGCAAAAGCTTGCTGGTGTGCCTTTAAGACAGCACCATGAATGGAACCAACCGATTTATCGATAAAAATAAATCCGGTATCAAAGGCAGGCTGGACAGTAGGGTGCTCAAGGAAAATCCTGCTTTCCGCTTCTCTGAGGATTTTCTTCATTTTCGCATCGATTTCGGAGATACAGTACCTGTTATGGTCAATCCGCATGAACAGGCTCAGGCTGTCGCTAAAGTAATCATGCAGGACAATCATGTCCTCTTTATCGATTTCCTTTTCGATCACCGCTTTGAAATGCCGTTTCAAAGACTGATGAAACTTCCAGTTCTCCTCACCAAGCTGTGAAGCAAGGTCCTGATGATTCTTGATCGTGTATGCGATAACAGCAACTTCAAATCCATTATTAAAAGCCTTCTTCACCCCAGATACGACAGGATCCCTCAAAATGAACTGCGGAGGGTAATAACAAATTGATGAATGAGGCAACATTATTTTCCCCCAACCAAGCAGGTTGTCTAATATGCTAGTAACACGGCGGGCCATAGGTTTCAATCCTCTCAGAAGATCGCTAGAACTTTTTCTTAATTGTACCATATTTAGCTAAATTAGACCTTTTTTACTAGAGAGTTATTTCGAAATATTTTTACTTCTTTTTTATAGTGCAAATGTGGGTAAAGGGTGGGGTGTATTGTTGTTTTATTTAAAGCTGATGTGAGTCCAGGATGATCTTGACAGGTTTTCCTGGTTTCCTTTCAAACCTGTCACGATTACGGCTTTTTCTTGACAGCTTTTACTGCTTTCCTTTCAAACCTGTCACGATTACGGCTTTTTCTTGACAGCTTTTACTGCTTTCCTTTCAAACCTGTCACGATTACGGCTTTTTCTTGACAGCTTTTCCTCTTTTCCTTTCAAACCTGTCACGATTACGGTTTTTTCTTGACAGCTTTTCCCCTTTTCACACCAAACCTGTCTTAAGTTGGGCTTTCTTTTGACAGCTTTTCCTCATAACCAGCCATAGCTGTCAGGATTTGAACTTGCCATGTAAAATGACAAAAAATCCTCTGAAAAATTCAGAAATCGGGATTTTTCTGGTAAGATTGTTGTTGAGTGAGATGCTGTCGATAATGGAGGAGAATCATTTGGAACGCGAATTGGCACTTGAAATTGTAAGGGTTACGGAGGCTGCTGCGCTGGCATCTGCACAGTGGATGGGCCGCGGCAAGAAAAATGAAGCGGATGATGCAGCCACAACGGCCATGCGCAGAATGTTCGATTCAGTCAATATGGATGGGATTGTCGTCATTGGTGAAGGGGAATTGGATGAGGCTCCAATGCTTTATATAGGTGAAAGGCTTGGCACTAGGATGGGCCCAAAAGTCGACATTGCGGTGGACCCGCTGGAAGGGACGAATATCGTCGCCAAGGGTCATAATAATGCAATGGCCGTCATAGCGGTCGCAGATAAAGGCACCCTTCTTCATGCACCAGACATGTACATGCAAAAAATCGCGGTCGGCAAAAGTGCAGCTGGCAAAATCAGTCTTGATGACCCAATTGAGAAGACGATCGAAATCGTAGCCGAAGCCAACAATAAACGAATCCAGGATTTAACGGTCATCATTCAGGAACGTGACCGCCATGATGACCTTATTGAACGTGTCAGGCAAAAAGGCGCCAGAGTGAAGCTGTTCGGCGATGGCGATGTAGGTGCGTCGATTGCGACCGCCCTGCCCCATACAGGTGTCGACCTTTTTGTAGGAACAGGCGGTGCGCCTGAGGGAGTCATCTCGGCGGCAGCCATTAAAGCTCTTGGCGGCGATATGCAGGCAAGGCTAGTTCCGCAGACGATTGAGGAAGAAGAGCGCTGCATCGCAATGGGATTGAAGGATCCAAGACAATTGCTGATGCTTGATGACCTTGTTTCCGGAGACGATGCGATTTTTGCTGCGACAGGCGTTTCGAGCGGTGAATTGCTCGACGGAGTTCGCTTCCTTGGCGGAGATCTTGTTGAAACCCACTCCATTGTTATGCGTTCAAAAACCAAGACAGTCCGTTACATCACAGCACACCATCATCTTGAACATAAGCCGCATTTAGTGATGGTTTAGCAGGAATTACATATCTAGGAGGATCACGATGACTGAACAATTTTTTTTATACGATGAAACCGAAGAAACAAAAACGCGTTATGTAAGCTTTGTAGGCGAGAACCAGCGCTTTGATCTTGCCATTATGCAGACTGGCCGATATTATGGCAAAAGCATCGTGATGGATATCCAGGGAAGCCGATTTGCCATCCTCGGCCAGGATGATCTCGATGAAGAAGGGTATCTCGAATTTGCTTACAATCTTTCTGAAGAAGACGCAGAGGAACTTCGCTCTTTCCTGCGGCCAATTCTTTAACTTTGGAACGAACTGTTTGTTTGATTTGTCTTTAGTAAGAAATACTAAAAACATATCAAGCAAAAGAAGGTGAGTTCTATGAGCAAGGAAGACAGTGAAAAGTACTCTGATTTTTCGAATGTAGAAAAGCAGCGCAACTATGTAACGGCTGAAGACTATCCAGAAGGTCCATATGGTTCACCGTTCAGGAAAGATGAACCTGTAGAAGGCAAAAGCACGCCGTGGCGTGAAGGGCAGCGGTCCTACAGTAACTTCAACTATGAGTTCAAGTCCCTTCATCAGGGAACTCCACGGAAAGAAGCGGGCGCCCACCCAACCCATGATGACCCGAATGAAAGTGAACAGCCGCCGTATAGCGATTTATAAGAAAGAACAGAAAGCGCAAGCGCCTCGTTAAGCCCCGACAAGCGCTGCCCTCCTATGACGCCACGTCCTGTGGCTGGCGGGTCTAGCACATCATGTGCCTCGGAGGGCCTGACAGTGAAGTCGTTCTTTGACTTCATTGGCAGGACCGAAGCGACTCGAGGGGCTAGGCGCTGGAGCTGGATTAAGAAAACTTCAGAGAGTTATCCACAACTCAATAACTTTTATAAATTCCTTAACCACAAGAAATGCTCCAATCATGTTGATTGGAGCATTTTTTCATTCTTTCTTTATTTATCCTGGGCTTGTTTCGCGACCTTCTTGACGACGAAATAGGCACAGCCAAAATTGCAATACTCATATAAGTACTCGCTGACGGTACTGATTTTCGTATCGAAAGTTGACTTCTGGTTTTGATCATCGAAAAAGCCTCTTAACCGAAGCTGTCCGTATCCCCAGTCCCCAACAATATAGTCGTATTTCGTCAATATCTCGCTGTATCTGGCGCGAAAGGCTTCCTCATTAAAGCCGTCCCTGCTTTCATCCACTATTTCATAGCATAGATTATTGATGCAAATCATCGGTAGGTCCACCTCTTTTTCCGTAACAATCTGTCTTTATCCTTAGCTTTTCTTAATTATAACTTATTCCCCATCAATTACTAAGCAAAAAAAATAATTTCAGAGCCATTCTAATGATTAGGGGGTGTTTTTAATTGAAAAAAGCATTAATGGCTCTTGGCATCTGCGGAACCGTGGCTATGACGGGTTGTGCAGGCGGTGACGATAACGCGTCACCAGCAGGCCGTGATGGCGGAGCTGGAATCTACCAGCAAAGCGGTAACACACTCAATGTAAACGATCAGCGTCCAGACTTATACAATGAAGGTGGACGCAAAGGAATGCAAAACAGAAGCGAGGACTTCGGGTATGTGCGCCATCAAAGAACAGGAGTGATGGGCGCCGATAATGGGCAAAACGCATACCAGGCAATCGACCGCGAGCAAATTGCGGACATGATCAGCAGATTTAGCTTGATGGCCCAAAATGTGGATGATGTATCTACACTCGTGACGGATGAAGAAGTGCTGATTGTATACGCAACAGATTCTCAAAATCGCAACGAGACAGCTGACCAGGTGAAGCGTATGGCAATGTCAGTCGTACCGCGCTGGTTCCATGTGTACGTATCAGATGATACCACTCTGCGCAATGAAGTCGAAAACTTTGCTTCACTTGATACCGATAACCGTGATGTCGATGAGTTAGTTGATGGAGTGGTTAAACAAATGCTTAAATCTCCTCAAGGCCGCGATATGAGCACTGGTGAAAATGCGAATGGCGAAGCCAAGGGTGAATTGAACGAAGAAACGGACAAAGACGATCTTTCTAGACAGATGCAACAAGGAAAATAATGAAAAGAGTTCAGCATGGATGCTGAACTCTTTTTTAGGTTTTCAAAAAACTAATATTAGTATCTAGCTCCAGCGCTTGTAAGGGCTGACCAAGACGCTTGCGCTTTTCAATTACGCCTGCTGGGCTTCCTGCTCCGCAAGCTGCTGTCTGTGCTTTGCTGCAGAGTTGACCTGTTCGTCGGCATGGTAGGATGAACGGACAAGAGGACCAGCTTCACAATGGCTGAAGCCTTTCTTGAGCGCTATTTCCCTAAGCTCGGCAAACTCATCAGGATGATAGTATTTTTGAACCTCTAGATGCTTCTTGGAAGGCTGCAGGTATTGACCAAGCGTAAGAATGTCCACATTGTTGGCACGTAAATCATCCATCGCTTCAATTAACTCTTCCTTGGTTTCACCCAGTCCAACCATGATGCTGGATTTCGTAGGAATATCTGGCTGCATTTCTTTTGCACGGCGCAAAAACTCCAGTGAACGCTCGTAAGTTGCGCGGGCACGGATTCTTGGCGTCAGGCTTCTAACAGTTTCGATGTTATGGTTCAGGATATCTGGACGTGCATCCATAAGTGTTTTCAGGTTCTCCTCAACTCCGCCCATATCTGAAGGCAATACTTCAATTGAGGTGAACGGATTTTTCTCGCGGATTGCTCTAACCGTCTCGGCAAAAACAGCTGCTCCCCCATCCTTCAGGTCATCACGGGCAACAGCCGTTACGACGACATGCTTCAGATTCATAAGTGTCACGGAATCCGCCACTCTTTCTGGCTCCTGCCAGTCAAGCTCAGTTGGAAGGCCCGTTTTTACAGCACAAAAACGGCATGCACGCGTACATACATCCCCGAGGATCATGAAGGTAGCCGTCCGTCTAACAGCCCAGCACTCGTGTATGTTTGGACATTTGGCTTCTTCACAAACAGTATGTAAATTTTTCTCGCGCATCATCTTTTTTAAGCCAGTATAGTTTTCATTCGTATTTAACTTTATTTTCAGCCAGTCAGGCTTTCTCTGTACCTCTTTTTTGCTCATTATTTTCACTCCATTCCTGCTGCATTACATCAAGAACACCATGTAAAAATACAGGCCGGTATACAGCTTCTGATGTCACTTTAACACAATGAAAAACTATCGACAAGTACGATAGCTTTGCGATTACCATTATTTGATATTTATGAAAAATCCCCATCATCGCAAACTATAACAAGAAAAGCGGATGCGCCTTGGTCAGCCCCGCATGCACTGGAGGGCCGACGGTGAAGTTGTTCTTTGACTTCATTGGACGGACCGAAGCGTCTCGAGGGGCTAGGCGCTGGAGCTAGACAAAGAAAAGCGGATGCGCTGGCTTTTACCAAAATGAAGCGCTGGAGCTGGAAATTAAAGGGATCCATATCCTGAAGGGAGGATTACGGTGAAAATCCTTAAAGTAGTTATCGTTCTTTTTTTACTTTCCCCGGTCCTGTTAAATGATAATGCATATGCAGCTGAGCAGGATCAAGAAGATGTTTACAAAAAAAGAATGGAACTCTATACAAAAGTTGAAGCGGTCAGCCAGATTCCCTGGTACTACATTGCTGCGGTGGACCAATATGAGCGGAATGTCCGCCAGGCAAGAAAAGATTTACCAAAGGCGGAAGGAATAGCCGGGATTTATTTTAAGCCGGAAGAATGGGCAGGACTCCTGAACCCTGATGTTGAAGATGACAATCCCGTTTCCATTCAATTTTTCAATGGAATTGGGTTTGATGGGAATGGTGATGGTAAAGCAAGTTTGAGGGATGACGAGGACGTACTCCAGGCTTTTGCCCAATACTTGCTTTCATATGGTACAGACCATGAAAACTTAAAAATTGGGCTGTGGAACTACTATAAGCGTGATAAAACTGTTGGTATCATTATTGGAAAAGCGATGATTTACAAGCATTTTGGACGTTTAGACCTTGATACTCATGCCTTTCCTATGCCACTAAGAAGCAATCACAGCTATAACAATACCTGGGGTGACGCCCGCGGCTGGGGTGGCAGAAGGATCCATGAAGGAACAGATATTTTTGCTGGCTATGGAGTGCCTGTACGTGCGACAGGGTATGGCATCGTGGAAATGAAAGGCTGGAACAAGTATGGCGGATGGCGTGTCGGAATACGAGATATCAATAATACCTATCATTACTATGCCCACTTGAGCGGTTTCGCGAAAGACCTTAAAGTTGGGCAAATCGTCGAACCAGGCACAGTCATTGGCGGTGTCGGCAGCTCGGGGTATGGCCCTCCAGGAACTAGCGGAAAATTTCCTCCCCACCTGCATTATGGCATGTACAAGGACAATGGATATACTGAATGGTCCTTTGACCCATACCCACATCTTAAATCATGGGCAAGGCAGGAGAGGGCAAGGCTCAAGAAAAAGTAAGCATTCAAAAAGGCCAACCATTTCGGTTGGCCTTTCCATTTTATGAACGGGCTTTCTTGACAGCATACAAAACACTCGCTGCAAGTCCTCCCCAAATAATGACCATACCTACAACCATCATTGCTAATGCGCTAGCATCCATTATTTTGAAACCCCCTTGTCTTGTGGAATTTCATAAAGTGTTGCATCCCACTTCTTTGCCTTTGCGAAAATAAACCCGACTACAATCGCACCGATTGCCACTAGCCATCCAGAGTAAACATTAAAGATTACCGGGTAGCCGCCGTAGCTTGTTTTAATATCTGTAAGGATATTCATGACCATCATGATGCCAAGTACTACTGGCGTAATATATTTAAGGGAAATATTCCACCAGCTTCCCAGACGGATATCAGAAACACTATCAGCGTGCGCACGCAGGCTGTCAAGTTCCTTAGCAACCCAGGCAATGAATACTACCTGGACAAGTCCAGCCAGAGCCACTCCATAGTTATTGATAAAAGCGTCAGCTGAGTCAAGGAAATTCAGGCCGCCCTGCGTTGCAAACAGGATAGAAATCAAAGCGGAAAGACCACCGCCGATTGCAACAGCTTTTGTACGTGATACGTTGAATTTATCCTGTACACCAGCAACATAAGTCTCAACGATTGAAATCAATGAAGACAGTCCAGCAAGTGTCAAGCTGACGAAGAACAGTACTCCGAATGCCGAGCTGAATGCCGGCAGTTCATTAATGATTTGCGGGAATACCGCGAATGCAAGAATTACCCCTTTGCTTACCACTTCGTCAATAGGCTGCCCTGACTCCATTGCCATGAAGCCCAATGCCGCGAATACCCCGATACCAGCAAGCAGTTCAAAAGAAGAGTTAGCAAACGCAGTAATGAATGCGTTGTTAGTAATATCAGATTTCTTAGGAAGATAGCTTGAATAAGTGATCATGATTGCAAATGCGATGGATAAACTGAAGAAAATCTGTCCATATGCTGCAACCCATACTTTACCATTAAAGATCTGGCTCCAGTCTGGCTTGAAGAATGCATTGACACCATCAATTGCTCCATCTAGAGTTAAAGCGCGAACAACGATAACCATGAATAAAATAACAAGTGCAGGAATGAAAACCTTGTTCGCAACTTCAATACCTTTCTTGACTCCCTTGAACAGAATACCAAGAGTGATCACCCATACAATCACTAATGGAAGGAATACACCTGGTACGATACTTCCAACAGTGCCAGCGTCAACTACTTTTAAATAATCGCCGATTAGGAAACCTGTCGGGTCATCCCCCCACTGCTTGCTTAGCGAGAAATAAGCGTAAGACATTGCCCAGGCAATGATGACTGCATAGTAAGTCGAGATGACGAATGAAACAGCAACCTGCCACCAGCCAATCCATTCTGATTTTTTATTGAATCTTGCAAAGCTTAGCGGTGCAGAACCACGATACTTATGGCCGAGCGTAAACTCCAAGATTAAGATCGGGATACCAGCTGTCAGAAGTGCAAACAAGTATGGGAAGAAGAATGCTCCTCCGCCATTTTCATAAGCTACTCCCGGGAAACGCCAAATATTTCCCAACCCTACTGCCGAACCTACCGCTGCTAGAATAAATCCTGCTCTCGTTCCCCACTGTGGACGATTTTCCATTTTTAATCCCCCTTGCCTTCTAATCACCTGGAAAATGTTGATAATTAGAAAGTTTTATATTTTCAGATTATTTAGTCTAGGAATAGTATAGCTAGTTTTTAATTGCTTGTCAAAATATTATTTGAGTCATAATAAAATTTTTTTCAAAATAATTTCCCAACTATACCAAAACACCCTATTAATTAGGATTCTATTCCCGCTTTCTTAAAAATATGAAAAAGGCTGTCTGAGAGTCAGACAGCCATAACATTATTCTGCTAGATTTTCTTTTAGCACTTCTTCCTGGGTTGTCCTGCTTCCGAAAATGAAAGCAAAAGCAATAAGCAAAATTGCCACAGCTGCAAGTGCACCCACCGTGCTTCCAGTGAAACCAATGATCAGGAATCCGACAGATGAAATCGCCGCAGAGATCAAAGCGTACGGAAGCTGGGTCATGACATGGTCTAAGTGATGTGAGCCAGCCCCAGTGGATGACAGGATCGTCGTATCGGAGATTGGTGAACAGTGGTCACCAAAAACCGCACCCGCCAATACAGCCGCCAACGCTGGCAGCATCATGGTGATATCAGCTGCAGCTGCGATATCCCCTGCAATTGGCAGCAGGATGCCGAATGATCCCCATGAAGTTCCTGTTGAGAAAGCCATGATTCCAGCTACTAGGAATAGCAGGAACGGCAGAAATGAGATATTGATATTCGAGCTTTCAACAATACCAGCAAGATATTTGCCAGTTTCAAGTCTTCCAATCAAATCAACAATGACCCATGCGAAGATCAGGATATAAATAGCCGGAAGCATGGATTTAATGCCCTCAACCATTCCTTTTCCAAATACACTGGCATTGACGCCTTTTAAGACAACTGCCTGTCTCACAAAGAGAATCAACGCTACAGCAAGGCCAAGCAATCCGCCAGTTACGAGAGACTTAGTAACATCTGTATTTTCAAAAATACCGAAAATGGTTACTTCACCTTCAACAGCGCTTGCGCCAGTCCAGAGCATCATGCCAACTGTTCCAGCGACAAGGGCAACAATCGGCCATACAAGGTCTCCAACTGTCCCTTTTGTGCTTGTAGGCAGGTCATCCTTCAGTTCGCCAGGTACAGGCTTGTCCTGAGGAACGACAATTCCTTCCATGATTGCACGCTCTTCATGCTTTTTCATAGGTCCAATTTCGATGTTTCGAAGAGCTACGATAAAGACCATTGCTAATGCTGCAAGTGCGTAGAAGTTCATTGGCACAATTTGCATGAATCCTGAGAACGCACTATATTCATTCACACCGTGGGCAGCAAGGATTGTACCGATCAAAGCAATGATGTATGCACCCCAGCTGGAAATCGGCGAGATGACACACATTGGCGCTGAGGTTGAATCGATGATATAAGCAAGCTTTGCACGTGAAACTTTCTGTCGGTCTGTGATCGGACGTGTAATTTGGCCGACTGCCAGAGCATTGAAATAATCATCAATGAAAATTATTACTCCCAAAAATGCGCCGACAAGCTGTGCTCCGACTCTTGTTTTCACACGCTTCATCGCCCATTCGCCGAACGCACGGCTACCGCCTGAAATGGAAATGAACGCAGTGATTGTACCCAATAATAATAAGAAAAGGATGATGTACAGGCTATATGTGTTCAATTCCCCATCAGCGACAACGATTCCTTTAGCCGCGTCCCACATAATAGCAAATGTTTCTGCGATATTAAAGTCAGCCATCAAAAAAGCAGCTGCGACGATGCCGGTCCCCAAGGACAACAGCACTCGCCTTGTGATTACTACCATTAAGATTGCCACTAATGGCGGCAGCAATGAAAAAATTGTGTTTTCCATTCTTTCTTTCTCCTCCTTGTTTTTGACAGGGGGAAACTTTTACATGAAAAGAGTTTAGTTACTTTCTTTTAAAAAAATACAAAAAAGGGCAACGATAGAGAACATTCTATCGCTGCCCTTAATAAGCAACTAGTGTCTCCATCACGATCTGTAGCTCCCCATTATGGATTTATCTCCATAATGACAGTGATACTCTTGTTCAAAGTATCCCCAGCAATAAAAAATGTGACTCACTTATTATTGCTTCGGCAAAATTCCCTTTGAGCTGTGATCAACGTTGTCATCCTCACACAGCTTACTCATGAACCCTGCGCCTCTACCCCATCGGAATGATGTGGTTTATTATTCAATTGATTTTATAATATAACAATATCGTTAACTTGACAACTGTTTTTATTCTCCAGGAAGCTGGATGGCTGGTGATGTATCTCCGCCGCCATTGTAGAACTGGGGAACTTTTCCTGGGTAGTAGAAGCTGCCAATTGGAATATTTTCCTGCACAGTCGCAATTTCGGTCGCAAAAGGAATGATGATCTGTACATTTACTTTGACCCTGACCGAAACATTGATCAGTGTATTGTTGATTCCATGTTCTTCTGTCTCCCACACGACATCGGCTGTCACATCGCCAATCGCATTGAATTTCACTGGAACTCTCGGCCCCATATTACCTAGTAGTGCATTATTGGTGGCCTGGCCCAAAGGAACATAATAGATGATCCCAGCTTCCCTGTCTTCTTCGTCGGTAACAAGCTCGACATCAGATAGCATCTCAAGCGAGGTGAGATTCCCTCTTTCCGCTTCCTTCAGGTTCATTTGCACAATATTAGTCGTTTCTGCTTTTACCCTGTTGATGATTTCAGTATTGAATTTCACTACAGTGGTCGTTCCGCCATCGACAGGGACGAATTCTATGACCTTATCAATATCCATCCCGCTGGCGATTTTTTTATTGATGGCCTTGTTGATCACCAAGGTGGCAATCTTCCTTGTCTGGGATTCTGCGTACTTCATCAATGTGGGCTCGAGCCCTTTATCTATAATCCACAATCCTCCTGCTGTTGAAAAGGAAAAAAAGACGAATGTCAGCAGGAATACATACCTGAAAGGCAAGGGCCCTTTCCGAGGCAGCCGCCGGCCGAATTTTGCCAAAACAAATCCCCCCTCTAAAGCTATATGTATGCTTCAAAGGGGGGAACTAGCCTAAAAACTTGTTCTAATACTGCTTGGACTATCCAATCAGCAAACTTAAATCAATGATTATTAGCGTAATCATATTTAATGATCGTATCGCAGCTGACAATCATCACAGATAAATGTGATTGTAAATCAAGATTATACGGCATGATTTTTCGGCCGCTTTCCTCCAAAATGCGGACAACAGGCCGCTCACTCAAGCCGGGATTCTGCTCGGCCACAACTCCCTTGCGTCCATCACTCAGGATGACTGTCAAACCAACCGGATAGATCGCCACAGCCCTTCGGAAGGCGTCGACCACTTTCGGATCAAACAGGCTGCCTGAGCCTGAATAAAGTATTTCAAGTCCTTCATGCGGCAGCATGGCAGGTCTGTAAACACGATTGGACGTAACCGCATCAAACACATCTGCCACACCAAGTATTTTACCGAATAAGTGGATTTCATCCTCTTTCAATCCACGGGGATACCCGGCACCATTCAACCGTTCATGATGCTGGTATGCACAATGGGCGACAATCAGCGAAACAGTCGGGATATTCCTTAGAAGCTCAAAGCCATCCTCTGCATGGGCCTTAATAATCTGGAACTCTTCCGCAGTCAGCTTGCCTGGCTTCGATAAAATGTCCTCAGGCACTTTCATTTTCCCAACATCATGCAAAATTGCTCCCAGCCCAAGCTGTTCCAATTCCTTTGGGGGCAGTTTCATTTCTATTCCAATCGCAAGAGCGTAGAGTGTTACATTCAGGGAATGCGAAAAGATATAATGGTCATGAATGAATACATCAGAAAGCAGGTTTAAAAGCTCCTTGCTGTTGTTCAGTTCATCAAGCAAAGCAACAACCAGCTTCTTGAATTTCCTCGCCGATTTTTCGAGTACGAAGGTTTGCGATATCTTTGAATCCAGCTGAATCTGCTTGAACGTTTCACCTATCGTCATGACCGCATTGATCCGCAGGTCATCTGATATCGAATTTTTCACGATAATATCTTCAGTATCAGGATCCTTTATATAAATATAATCAATCCCAAACTCTTCAAGCCGATTCAGAATCTTCCGCTCGAGCCGCGCACCCACATTAAGCAGGATTTGGCCCTTGTCATTATAGATGGCTTTCCCGAGTAAAGCCCCTTCCTCTACCGATGTGGTGGCTACGAGTCTCATGTCTATTCCCACTTTATCTGTTAGTTGGTGTTGGCTAATTCCGCCGATAACTTTCGAAAAAAAAGAAAATTTTACATAAAACGACAATATTTCCTTATATTCTATCACAATAATTATTTGAATGGTGATACCTTTTGTTTTTCGAATTGGGAAAAAAGCAGTTCAGTTAATATATCGGATAGGGATATTCATTCTTAACAAATGCCACAATATATTCATATAAATACGCAAAAAGACAGCCTGCTCGGGCTGTCTTTTTAATTCATGAGCAATAATGCTTCTTTGCCGATCATACCTTTTGTTGCGCCAAGATTCTCCGCTTCATAGGTAACGGACTCCAGCGGGGCTTCAAGCAATTCATCAATCGTTTTTACCCCAACCGCCCTGCCGGCAATAACCTTCCTGCCCTTTAGTTTTTCATTGAGAAGTGCGACATCCAGCGCTCCGCACATAATGTATCCTTTATCTCCTGTAACGACAAGCAGGTTTGTCTTTGGCAGTTTTACAGAAATGCATAAAAATGTCCTGCCTTCTATTTCTATAGGTGACATGTCGATCATGATTACAACTCCCTCCTTCAATCCCAATAACACTCTATGAAGGAGAGGGGAAAAGCGTGATATCTTGATCACATAATGGTGAAAATTGATGAGAATTTCATCTCATACAAAAACAGCCTTCTAATAAGACGCCAGCTTCCACTCAAGCAAATTGCGAAGGAATTCAGGAAGCCAATATCGTTTTTCCTCAGCCCGCTGGATTTCCGGGAAGAAGCGGCCGAATGTGAACATATCAGGAATGGCCAGTGTATAGTGTTCCTTAGGGTTTATCAGCTTTCCATTGATGAGAACCTGCTGTACATTCCCTTTTTGCTGAAACTTGATACCATCGTACTCCATGATCCCCATGACGGTGCCGCGGAAGCCGAGACCCTTTATCTGCAGATGGGGCCATTTTTCATCCCTGGTCTGCAGGAGTACTTCTTTTAACTCTGCTCCTGACATCCTGATCGTACAAGGATTGATTGGATGGGGACAGATCTCCAGCAAGTCGAATTTCGTGACTTCTCCCCGGTTCAGGCCTTTAAGGATCATGCCGGCATTCATGAAAGCGCAATCGGCATCGCACCATTCTCGTAATGCCTGAGTGAGCATCTTTGTTAGCTCTGAAGGCTGCAGTGGGTCTGCCTTTAATTCTTGTGGCAGAGATGCAACACTTTCTGCCATCAGCCTTTTGCCTTCGAGAAAATACCCTTCTGCCATTGCTTTTTCGCCTTGAGCCTGATCTGCCTCATTCATATCATAAAGAACGGCTCTCCTGTGTAAAATCCGCTTTGTTTTTTCATCCAGCTTCAGGGTTACATGACCGGTATAGTACCCAAACTTCCCTGCTCCCGCCAGCAAGCTGGAGCCCACTTCCTTGCCCTCATGTAAAATGTGGTGGGTATGGCCGCCAAGAATGACATCAATCTCCGGAAACTTCGCGGCAATCAGTTCATCATCATGTATCCCTAGATGTGACAGGAGAATAATAATGTCGGTTTCATCTCTCAGTTGGTCGATGCATTTTTCCAGCTCATCAATCGGGTCATTCAGCTTCCAGCCCAGCTGTGCATAAAACCGTGCAAAATTCACTGTGACGCCAATAACACCGATCCTCGTTCCTTTGCTGCTTATGTATACATGATATGGCTTCGCCCAAGCCGGTCTGTTTCCATCCTGTTTATAAAGATTCGCAACCAGCAGTTCGAAACTTTTTTCAAGGTACATCGAATCCAGATCCTCGAAAGGAAGAGTGATGCCTTCGTTATTCCCTATCGTCGCTGCATCGTACCCCGCTTCGTTCAGAAGGCGGCAATTCGCCTTTCCCCTAGTCGCATCAGATAAAGGGTGCCAGCGGTCCATATGATCGCCAATATCGAAAACAAGAACCTCATCACCCGCTTCTTCATGCCAGCGCCGTCGCTCGGTCACAAGCTTATGGATGCTCGGCCAGTGCTCCAAATGGCTATGCAAATCATTCGTATGGTAAATATGAATAACTTCTTCCATCTAACCATCCATCCTCTTTTTAAAATGAAGTGCCCCCCTGCATGGTGCCAGGAGGGTGCAAATTATCTAAAACAAATCAAGCTGCCTTGGGTTTAACCCTTCATATTCGATATCCAACAGCTCGACCATCTGTTTAGCATTATCCGCAGCATCCCCGCCGGAATTGTTGTTGAACAATGCGAAAACCTGGGAAGTACTCTCATTCAGCTTTTTCAGGTGATCTGACCATTCCTGTAATTCTGCCTGATTATAGCGATATAGATAGCGAACCTCGCGCCAGTCCTCGCCTTTCCCTTTCTTGTTCCAGCCATGGACATTGCGGCCATGAAAGCGGACTAGTACCTTATCATTGGAAGTGGATTCGAGAACTGTAGGAATGGAGCCCTCCCCTGCTTGCGGTTCATCGCAAATGCTGTGGATCCATTTTTCCTTTCTCATAAACTCCAGTGTCTTCTCGCGCATTTCATCTCTGAACCATGATTGGTTGCGGAACTCGAGCGCACAATTGATATCCCCCATTTGGTCGCGGCACCAGCGCAAATAATCGACATTCTCCTTGCGCAGGTCAAACCACGGCGGAAACTGGAAAAGCGTCATCGCATGCTTATTCGACTCAAGATAAGGCTGGAGCGACTCTTTGTACGCATTGAACATCTCATGTTTATCAGTAAAAGGAATTTCGCCGCGCTGATGCCCGGTCATTCCCTGGTACGCTTTTACGATGAACTGAAAATTGTCTGGTGTATCCTCTACCCATTTCGCGGCATTCCTCACAGGCTGCACAGCGTAAAAAGAGGCATCGACCTCAACTGCAGGAAAGTGGCTGGAGTACTCCTTCAGTTTATCACGCGGTGAAACCTTGCCTTCATATAAACTGTCATGGTCCCCCCAGCCCGTTAAGCCAACAATAATCATCTGTGCACCTCCATTTTAGTTTCATGATAGCATATTTCCCCACAATTGAAATGGAGAAACAACCTGGGGTCCGCCATTAAAGGGAATATTGCATTTTGTTATCGATTGATTGCAGATTGTTTTGCATAATTGCCCGTTAGCCTGCGTTTTATATTAAAAAATCACATTAATCTCATGAAAATCGAGGTGGATTGTACTAAGAGTTGAAACTATTGTACAAGAATTTGATTGATTTGCATCGAAAAGTGAAACTACAGCACAAGAAATTGATTGATTTGCATCAAAAGTCGTATTTATTGTAAAAGTATTTGATTGATCTTCACCAAAAGTTGAATCTATTGGACAAGAAATTGATTGATTACACCAAAATCTAACGAAATCGCACTGAATTCCTTTTTATGCGGTAATTCACCGCTTGATTTTGAAGCTAAGTAACGAGCTGGAAAAATTATTCTCCTAATCAAAGGGCTTAATCTCCCAAACTTATCGCATATTTATTCCGTTCAATTCAATAATCTCCCACTAATCATCATTAATCTTTCCAAAGTACACGATAATCGTGCCATCTTCCTATTTATGTAAAAAATTCACCATCTAAAACTGCTGTTTTTAAAAAGAACAAAAAAATCCACCTGCCATAAGCAGGTGGATTCCCGTATCTATCAATATTAACCGATAGAACCTTCCATTTCGAACTTGATCAGGCGGTTCATTTCGACAGCGTATTCCATTGGCAATTCTTTTGTGAATGGCTCGATGAAGCCCATTACGATCATTTCTGTTGCTTCTTCTTCGGAGACTCCGCGGCTCATCAGGTAGAACAATTGCTCTTCTGAAACCTTGGAAACCTTCGCTTCGTGCTCAAGAGAAATGTTGTCGTTCAGGATTTCATTGTATGGAATCGTGTCTGAAGTAGACTTGTTATCCATGATCAGCGTATCGCACTCAATGTTTGAGCGGGCGCCGTCGGCTTTGCGTCCGAAGTGGACGATACCGCGGTATGTTACTTTTCCGCCTTGCTTTGAGATCGATTTTGATACGATGGTTGATGATGTGTTTGGCGCAAGGTGGATCATTTTCGCACCTGCATCCTGGTGCTGGCCTTTACCAGCGATTGCGATTGATAATGTCATACCGCGTGCGCCTTCACCCTTGAGGATGACTGCCGGGTATTTCATTGTCAGCTTGGAGCCGATGTTGCCATCGATCCATTCCATTGTCGCGTTCGCTTCACAGACCGCACGCTTTGTAACAAGGTTGAAGACGTTGTTTGCCCAGTTTTGGATGGTTGTATAGCGGCAATATGCGTCCTTTTTGATGATGATTTCAACGACCGCACTGTGAAGCGAGTTCGTTGTGTAAACAGGAGCTGTACATCCTTCAACATAGTGTACGTGCGCGCCTTCATCAACGATGATCAGTGTACGCTCGAACTGGCCCATGTTTTCAGAGTTGATGCGGAAATACGCCTGAAGTGGAGTATCCACTTTGATGCCCTTTGGAACATAGATGAAAGATCCACCAGACCAGACCGCAGAGTTCAATGCTGAAAACTTGTTGTCTGTTGGAGGGATGACTTTCCCGAAATGCTCACGGAAAATGTCTTCATTTTCTTTCAAAGCAGAATCTGTGTCCTTAAAGACAATTCCAAGGTCTTCAAGTTCTTCCTTCATGTTGTGGTATACAACCTCTGATTCGTACTGCGCAGAAACACCGGCAAGGTATTTTTGCTCAGCTTCAGGGATTCCAAGCTTGTCAAACGTCTGCTTGATTTCATCTGGAACTTCATCCCATGATTTTTCAGAGCGCTCAGAAGGTTTTACATAGTAAGTGATTTCATCAAAATTCAATGAAGCCATGTCGCCGCCCCATTGAGGCATTGGCATATTGTAGAAGTGCTCCAATGATTTTAAACGGAAGTCCAGCATCCACTGGGGCTCTTCCTTCATTTTTGAAATTTCTTCAACGATTTCACGCGTCAGGCCGCGCTTAGACCGGAAGATGGAAACGTCTTTATCGGAAAATCCGTACTTATAATCACCGATCTCTGGCATTTTTTTAGCCATCGTCGAATTCCTCCATTCTTAAAGCAAGGAAACCAGGTTTCCTGCTTTGTAGTTGTTCGCTGCAGGCCAATCCCCCGCAGCCCTTTCGGAAAAAATCATCAGGTGATGATTTCTTATTGGCTGTCTTCCTCTTCCTTCAGGCCTTTCTCCATTGCCTTCCATGCAAGAGTAGCACATTTGATCCTTGCTGGGAATTTCGCCACACCTTGCAGTGCTTCGATATCCCCGAGGTCGAGATCATCCTCTTCATAATCTTTTCCCTGCATGATGTCAGAAAAAACCGTTGAAAGCTTTAAAGCTTCCTCGATGGGTCTTCCTTTGACCGCCTGCGTCATCATTGAAGCAGAGGACATGGAAATCGAGCAGCCTTCCCCTTCGAATTTTGCGTCCGCTACCTTGCCGTCTTCGACTTTCATCGTCAGCTGGATGCGGTCGCCGCATGTCGGGTTGTTCATATTGACTGTCAGGCTGCCTTCTTCCAAAACACCTTTATTGCGAGGGTTCTTATAGTGATCCATAATAACTTGACGATAAAGGTTATCTAAATTATTAAAAGACATCGCTGAAATACTCCTTTGTTTTGACAAGTCCGGCTACGAGCTTGTCAATATCTTCTTCTGTGTTGTACAGGTAGAAGCTTGCACGTGCTGTCGCGGATGCCTTCAGCCACTTCATCAAAGGCTGAGCACAATGGTGTCCCGCGCGGACGGCGATTCCTTCAGCATCTAATACAGTTGCCACATCATGTGGATGCACATCATCAATATTGAAAGTTACGAGTCCAGCACGCTTGCCGGCTTCCTTCGGTCCATAGATCGTCATGCCTTCGATTTCAGACATTTTATCCATGGCATAGGCCGCAAGTGCGTGTTCATGCTTTTCGATATTGTCGAGTCCGATCTCATTCAGGAAGTCGATTGCGGCACCAAGACCAATCGCACCAGCAATGATCGGTGTTCCGGCTTCAAATTTCCACGGCAGCTCTTTCCATGTTGATTCGTAAAGACCTACGAAATCAATCATTTCGCCGCCAAATTCAACCGGCTCCATTTTTTCAAGAAGTGCCTTTTTGCCATATAATACGCCGATACCGGTCGGCCCGCACATCTTATGTCCGGAAAAAGCGAGAAAATCGCAGTTTAGGTCCTGAACATCAATCTTCATATGCGGAGCGCTTTGGGCTCCATCGACGACCATGATTGCACCATTCTGGTGTGCGATCTCGGCAATCTCCTTGATCGGGTTCATGACACCCAGTACATTGGAAACCTGCATGATGGAGACGATTTTCGTATTCTCTGTCACGGTTTCTCTGACAGTATCAAGTGAAATCGTGCCATCCTCCTGCAAGTCGATATATTTCAAAGTTGCGCCCGTTTGTTTTGCCACCTGCTGCCACGGGATGATATTGCTGTGATGTTCCATATAGGAGATGACTATTTCATCGCCCTCTTTTAGATGATCACGGCCATAGCTTGCAGCTATCGTGTTGATTGCAGTTGTGGTACCACGGGTGAAAATGACTTCTTCGATTGATTTTGCGTTAATGAACTTTCGGACTTTTTCCCTTGATCCTTCATACCCATCAGTGGCTCTTGTTCCAAGAGTGTGCACACCGCGATGGACGTTGGAGTTGTATTCGCGATAATATTTGTCCAGCGCTTCGATTACCTGCACCGGCTTTTGTGATGTTGCCGCACTATCAAGGTAGACTAGCGGGCTGCCATTGACTTCCTGATTTAAAATCGGAAATAATTCACGAATTTCGCGGGCGTTCATTATTTAACTTTCCTTTCGATTACCTCAACCAACTGCTTCTTAACTCCCTCAATCGGAAGCTCATTTACAACTGGTGCAAGGAATCCGTGGATGACAAGGCGCTCTGCCTCAGTTTTTGGAATACCGCGGCTCATCAAGTAGTAAAGCTGCAATGGATCGACACGTCCAACAGATGCAGCGTGACCAGCAGTTACATCATCTTCATCGATCAGAAGAATCGGGTTCGCGTCTCCACGTGCTTTTTCGCTAAGCATAAGAACGCGTGATTCCTGTTCTGCATTAGACTTGGAAGCGCCATGCTCGATTTTACCAATTCCGTTAAAAATTGAAGTTGCGCTATCCTTCACAACACCGTGCTTCAGAATATAGCCTTCGGAATTTTTACCGAAATGGATGATGCTAGTTGTGAAATTCTGTGTCTGTTCTCCACGTCCGACAACTACAGTCTTTGTGTCGCCGTAAGAACCGTCACCAACAAGGTTGGTTACATTATCAGAAATTGTGTTTCCATCGTTCATCATGCCAAGAGCCCATTCGATGCGAGCATCTCTTCCTGCGTGGCCGCGGCGGTTCACATAAGTTGTAACGCCTTCAGCCAATGTATCAACCGCACCATACTGGATTTTCGCGTTTTGGCCAGCGATTGCTTCAGTTACGATGTTCACCAATCCGTTCACTTTGCCAGTTGTTGAGATATAGTTCTCGACATATGTCACAGAACTATTATCTTCAGCAACTACAAGCACATGATTGAAAAGGTTCGCTTCAGCATCATCATGCAGGAAGATTGCCTGAATAGGGTTGTTCAGCTGAACGTTTTTAGGAACATAAAGGAATGCTCCGCCGTTCATGAAAGCTGTGTGAAGAGCAGTCAAACGGTGCTCGTCATTTTTAACAGCTGTCATGAAATATTTCTTCAGCAAGTCGCTGTATTCCCGTGCGGCTGTGAAAATATCTGTGAAAATAACGCCCTTCTCCTGCATTTCCTTTGAAAGCTGCAGGTATGCAGGCTTATTGTTACGCTGCACATAAAGGCTATTTTCCTTTGCTTCCTGGTCTACTAGCGCTTTAACATCCTCAGGAAGTTCGTCGATGGATGAAAAGACATCGCTTTTCACAAGCAGTTTTTCAAACTGAGTGAAATTCCACTTGTCAATTTTCGTTTTATCCGGTCTTGGCATGGAAAGATCTTCAGCTTTCGCAAGTGATTGTACACGAAGCTCTGTCAGCCATTCCGGTTCATTCATTTCTTTTGAGAAGGAAGTAATGTACTCCTGGTCAAAAGCCCATTTCGTTTCCGTAGTCATTATAAATCCCCCCAACGCTTAAGCTTCTTGCCCAACTGTTTCGTCTTCGATGCCCAGTTCTTGTTTAATCCAGTCGTATCCTTCTGCTTCTAAGCGCTGTGCAAGTTCTGGTCCACCAGACTTAACAATGCGGCCCTGCATCATAACATGAACATAGTCAGGAGTGATGTAGTCAAGAAGGCGCTGGTAGTGAGTGATAATCAAGCAGCCGAAATCTTCGCCGCGCATTTGGTTGATTCCTTTAGAAACAACCTTCAATGCATCGATATCAAGACCTGAGTCGATTTCGTCAAGGATTGCAATTTTTGGTTCGAGCATCATCAATTGTAGAATCTCGTTACGCTTCTTCTCGCCGCCGGAGAAACCTTCGTTAAGATAACGCTGTGCCATATCCAGATCCATCTCTAGGAATTCCATTTGCTTATCCATCTTGCGGATGAACTTCATAAGTGAAATTTCATTCCCTTCACCAAGACGGCTGTTCAGAGCAGAACGCAAGAAGTCAGCATTCGTTACACCGCTGATTTCGCTTGGATATTGCATCGCAAGGAAAAGACCAGCACGAGCTCTTTCATCAACTTCCATTTCCAGAACATCTTCGCCATCTAAAGTTACGGAACCGTTTGTTACTTCATATTTCGGATGACCCATGATTGCAGAAGATAAAGTGGATTTACCAGTACCGTTTGGTCCCATGATCGCATGGATTTCTCCACCCTTTACTTCGATGTCCACACCTTTTAATATCTGCTTGCCTTCAATCTCAACTTGAAGGTCCTTAATTGATAATACAGATCCTGCCATAATATTACCTCCGTCAATATAGAAAAGATTTTAAGCCGACTATTGCCGTCTTTAGCTCTATTCTCATTTTATTCTCATTACAATCTTATAACAAATGAAAAGTGTTAGCAACACTTTAGAAGTGGAAAGAAATACAACGAACCCCGCAGATTTTTGTCAAACCCCCATTGATTTTTGGCTCATGCCGAGTGGGAAGGAAACGACCGAGCAAATTCATTTGCTCGCAGCGTTTCATTTCCACACGGCAGTTTTCAGCCGTGGATGAAAAGCCAGTGAAGCGTCAGCTTCACGATGTATGTCAAAAATCAGCAGAAACCCTGACATACTTCTTATTCTGCAGATGGACCTCCTAGTCTTCTTTCCACTTCCCCCAACCCGCCATTCAGCTTGCTGAATGGCGACATGCGACACGACGACATAACACGATTTCATTTTAACAGAACAAGCAATTTAAAGTCGGGATATCCGCTCAAAGCTTGTACATCATTTTATTTTTCACCTTCTGTTATAAAAAAATGTACTAGATGGCCTAAGCAATGCAGGATCCTGCTGGATTAATTACGGAGGCTAGGCCCGATACGAAGTTAGACCGACTTCGGACTACTTTTCACTTGGTTCCTCCAAACCTGTCTGAAGTTGCTCCTTTTCAGACAAGTTTTCGTCTTGGACACCAAACCTGTCTGAAGTTACCTCTACTTCGGACAACTTTTCCTCCTTTGGCTCCAAACCTGTCTGAAGTTACCTCTACTTCGGACAACTTTTCCCCCTTTGGCTCCAAACCTGTCTGAAGTTACCTCTACTTCGGACAACTTTTCCCCCTTTGGCAACAAACCTGTCTGAAGTTACCTCTACTTCGGACAACTTTTCCTCCTTTGGCAACAAACCTGTCTGAAGTCACCTCTACTTCGGACAACTTTTCCTCCTTTGACACCAAACCTGTCTGAAGTTACCTCTGCTTCGGACAACTTTTCCTCCTTTGGCACCAAACCTGTCTGAAGTTACCTTTACTTCGGACAACTTTTCCTCCTTTGGCTCCAAACCTGTCTGAAGTTACCTCTACTTCGGACAACTTTTCCTCCTTTGGCAACAAACCTGTCTAAAGTTCCCCTTTCTTCGGACAGCTTCTCCCCTTTTGGCACCAAACCTGTCACAATAACGGCTTGAGTAGGAAACTGATCTCCCCGAGGTAATTTCAGTACAACATAATAAAGAAACCAGTGCATCATTCACACTGGTTCCCAAAGAGTTTCTTCTATATAATATATTCTCTCGCTTACGAGTGGACTTTTCTGTCCAGGTCTGCGACCATCCGTTGGCTTTTGATATAATCTCTTTCGCGTTTTCTTTCGACTTCCATTCTTGCGTCATGGTTCATGCTGTATACCTCGTAACTAATTCCATGAGCTCCATGCATTGCTTTTTCCATTTCACTTGTGTAGTTCAGTTTGAGCTGACTAATAGTGAATCATCCCTTCGGTTTTTCGCTTTAATAAGCGTTTTTTTGATAATGCAATCTTAACACCTTTTATTTACCACTATCAAAGCGGTTAAAACCGTTAATTTTTGGATGTGATGGAATATGGCGGCCTAACGCGACTTCACCTCTGTCATTCTTAGAATACTGGCAATATCCTCCCAATTGAAGCCTTTCCTGTTATTTAACAGCCATTTGAACTGAATTTAACAGTTTTTACTGCTTCAAAGTATTCAGTTCGGACATTGCTTCCTGGACGAGTGTCACGGCCTGGCTCATTGCTGCGCCGCCGCCAAATGCAGCTGTAACTCCAACCGCCTCCAGAATTTGCTCCTCGGACGCCCCCTGATCAAGGCATCCTTTCAAATGGTAGATAATGCAATATTCATCCTGGGAATACAAAGAAATCCCAAGTGCAATCAATTGTTTTTCTTTTTGCGTCAAGGTTCCTTCCTGAAAACATACTTCCGTGAATGCATTATAGTGGCTTGCAAGCTCCGGCATTTTTTGCGTGAAAATGCCCAATCCTTGCTTATATTCATGAAGAGCTGCTTCTGTTGAATTCCGGGGTTCATAATGATGCTCCATTGTTTCCACTCCAATCTGCTTTTTTCTCGGTTAGTATGTTAATTTTCCTGGCCCGTTATGCGGCAAAAAGAAAAAGCAGGCTGCCCGCCTGCTTTTGTTAGGAGTTATTCTTTTACTGGTACGACTGCACCTTCATATTTTTCAAGGATGAAGTCCTGGATTTCTTTTGAATGAAGCACTTCAACCAGCGCCTTGATTGCTGGCTTGTCAGCATCTCCTTCACGTACAGCAATTACGTTCACATAAGGAGAATCGCTCTCCTCGATTGCGATAGAATCCTTTAGAGGGTTCAAACCAGCGTCAATTGCATAGTTGGAGTTGATCAATACTGCGTCGCCTTCACCATTGTTGAAGATCTGCGGAAGCATTGCTGCTTCATACTCTGTATCAAACTTTAGTTCTTTAGGATTTTCTGCAATATCATCAATTGTAGCTGTTACTTTTTCTACGCCTTCTTCAAGGGTGATCAATCCCTCTTTTTCAAGCATTGTCAAAATACGGCCATGGTCTGCTACTGAGCTGCTCATAATGATGTGCGCACCCTTTGGCAGATCATCCAGTGTAGTATGTTCCTGGGAATATATACCGATAGGCTCGATGTGGATGCCGCCAGCATTTTCAAACTTATAGCCATGTTCAGCCATTTGTGACTCAAGGTAAGGGATATGCTGGAAGTAGTTAGCATCCAGCTCGCCTGAATCAAGGGCCTGGTTTGGCACAACATAGTCATTGAATGTCTTGATTTCCATCTCGTAACCTTTTTCTTCAAGTAATGCTTTTGCTTCTTCCAGAATTTCTGCGTGAGGTACGTTTGAAGCACCTACGACGATTTTTTTGCTTTCTTCCTTGCCGCCTTCTCCTCCAGTGTTTTCCTCAGAAGTTCCACAAGCTGCAAGTCCCGCTGTTAAAATTAGTGCTAACAGTGCTAATAACCATTTTTTCATTTCAATTCTCTCCTTTATCTCTTATCTAATTTTCTAGTGAAGAAATCCCCTGCAAACTGGATTATAAACACAATTATCAAAATAATGATGGTGGCCATCAAGGTGACATCATTCCGGCTTCTCTGGAAACCTTCAAGGTATGCCAGGTTCCCAAGTCCGCCTGCGCCGATGACTCCGGCCATCGCAGTGTAACTGACCAGCGCGATTGCCGTCACTGTAATACCGGAAACCAATGCTGGCATCGATTCCGGCAGCAGCACCTTCCAGATGATCGTTGTCGTCTTGGCCCCCATAGACTTTGCTGCTTCAATGACCCCTTTATCAATCTCACGCAAGCCAATTTCAACCATCCTTGCGTAAAATGGAGCCGATCCAATGATCAGTGCAGGCAATGCAGCGTTTTCCCCGATCATCGAGCCCACGATGACCTTTGTAAAAGGAATCAATAGGACGATTAAAATAATGAACGGGATCGATCTGAAAATATTAACAATTGCGCTCAATACTAAATTGACCGGTTTGTTTTCCCAAATATTGCCCTTAGATGTCAAAAACAGCAGCAGTCCCAGGATTGCTCCAAGGATGAAAGTAGCCACAACGGAAATGGCACTCATGTATAGTGTCTCAACTGTCGCTTCCCACATTCTGTCCCAGTTGACATTCGGAAACAATGTCTCAGCCATTCGAAATCACCTCCACGCCGACTTCATGCTGGCCGATATACTCTATTGCCCGGGCTACTTCGCCCTCTTCACCATCAAGATGGATGAACAAGGTTCCATATGAACCATTTTGTGTCTGCGAAATTTTACCCTGGACAATATTGACCGTTATTGAAAACTTACGGATCAAGTTGGTGATCAGCGGCTGTTCGGTCCCTTCACCTACGAATGTCAGCTGGATAACACGACCATGTGGATATCGCTCAAGTAAGTGGTCAACTGTTTCCTTTGTTTCCTCCGGTTCTGTCACCTGCTGGACGAATCTTTTCGTGATTGGCTGCTGTGGATTCTTGAATACTTCCAAAACAGGTCCTGTTTCAACAACCTTTCCGCCTTCCATTACGGCGACACGGTGACAGATTTTCCTGATAACGTGCATTTCATGAGTGATCAGGACGATCGTAAGACCGAGCCTTTTATTAATATCAACAAGGAGATCAAGAATCTGGTCAGTCGTCTGCGGATCAAGTGCTGACGTTGCTTCATCCCCAAGCAGTACCTTAGGATTATTGGCAAGCGCCCTGGCGATTCCGACCCTTTGCTTCTGACCGCCGCTCAACTGGGAAGGATAGGCATCTCCCCGGCCCTCGAGACCTACAAGTGTGATTAACTCTTTTACCCGTTTCTCTCTCTCAGCACTTGGAACTCCTGCAATTTCAAGCGGGAACGCGATATTCTCTGCCACTGTTCTTGACCAGAGCAGGTTGAAATGCTGGAAAATCATGCTGATTTCCTGGCGGGCCTTGCGCAGTTCTGCTCCCTTAATCCTGGAAACTTCCTTTCCGGCTACAACTACAGAACCTGATGTCGGGATCTCCAGCCCATTCAGCATTCGAATCAAAGTACTTTTACCGGCACCACTGTAGCCGATGACTCCGTAGATTTCTCCTTCCTTGACTTCAAGGTTGACATCATCGACTGCCTTAACCTCTCCCTTGTTGGAAGGATAAATCTTTCTGGCATTTTTTATTGTAATCAATTGACTCCCCCTCTTTGCAACCGAGTATTCCACACTTATTAAAACCGTTAAATTTCCCTAAAAATAAGAAGGTTATCAATCTAGTTTCCCATTCCCTAACCGAAAAAATTCAAACTCAGTAAAATCGGGCAATAGGCTCTTATCCTTAACGGGAAAATTGTGCTCTTGTGATAAAATCTTTTCGGACATGCTTTTTGGCTATAACTTTTTAGCATTTATTCGAAAAGAACAAAATAAAAGCCTTCCTGCAAGTGAGCAGAAAGGCATAGTAATAGTGGATTCCTTTCTCTCATCTGTCAAAGCGATCGCTTTGCGTGAATTGGCACCATTTCAGCAAGCAATGCTTACTGACGGTTGCCGGGCTTCATAGGGCACTTCCCTCCACCTCTCTTGATAAGAGCACGCTATTAAATTATCTAATCGGTTTTAAGTTACGAGTGTGATTGTAGCACGGAGTAAAAAAGTGTGTCAATAAAATTATTTTCAAATATTTTCTGGAAGGTTATGGATTTCAAATTTTAGCCGGGACTCCAGGTACTCCGGTCGCTTTTTCGATCGCCTGCTCCAGGTCTTCAATGATGTCCTCAACGTTTTCAATCCCCACTGACAGGCGGATTAAATCTTCAGGAACCCCAGCTGCTTTAAGGCCTTCTGAGTCCAGCTGCTGATGGGTTGTGCTTGCAGGATGGATAATCAGGCTTTTTGCGTCGCCGACGTTCGCGACATGGGACCATAATTCTAATGAGTTGATCAGCTTTGCTCCGGCTTCCCTGCCGCCTTCAATTCCAAAAATGACTACTGCCCCGGCTCCCTTTGGAAGATAACGATCTGCCAATTCTTTGTCAGGATGTGACTCGTGACCTGGATAGCTGACCCATGTAACAGCAGGATGGGACTCAAGGTAACCTACGATTTTACGGGTATTGGCGATATGCTCCTTCATGCGGACATGCAAAGTTTCTATGCCAAGATTGAATTGGAACGCACTCAGCGGACTGAGTGCCGGTCCAAGGTCACGCAAAAGCTGTACTCTTGCCTTTACGATATAGGCGGCAGCACCGATTGCTTCACTGTAGACAATGTTATGGTAGCTGTTGTCCGGCTCATTGAAGCCTGGGAATTTAGGAGACTTCCAATCAAAGTTTCCGCCATCCACAATAATCCCGCCCATGACTGTCCCATTTCCTAATAGCCACTTGGTTGCCGAGTGGACGACGATATCTGCGCCATGTTCAATTGGCCGGCATAGATATGGTGTTGCAAATGTGTTATCGATGATCAGCGGAACACCTGCTTCGTGAGCAACTTCGGCCACAGCTTCAATATCCAGAACCCTGAGACTTGGATTGCCGATTGTTTCTGCATAGACTGCTTTTGTTTTTGGAGTGATCGCCTTTCGGAAATTTTCAGGATCAACAGAATCAACTAAGTGAACTTTTATTCCATACTTTGGAAGGGTGACAGCAAATAGATTGTATGTGCCCCCATATAGATTAGCGGCAGCGACAATCTCATCACCCGCATGCGCAATGTTCAGGATGGCCATCGTGATGGCAGACATCCCGCTTGATAAAGCGAGCGCACCTACACCGCCTTCAAGCAAAGCCACTTTTTCTTCCAGGGCAGTAACAGTCGGATTATGTATCCTTGAATAAATATAACCCGGTTCTTTAAGTGCAAATAAATCTGCTGCATGTTCTGTGTTTTCGAATTGGAATGCATTGCTCGAATAAATTGGTACTGCCCTTGCTCCGGTCACCGGGTCTGGTGACTGGCCGCCATGTACCCCCAGCGTTTCTATCCTGTAAGTCTTTTGCTCATTAGTCATCTCCATCTCTCCAATCTAAATAATTTATCTGAAAAAACAAAAACCCTCTTCCTAAGAAGAGGGTCATTTATCATCTCTCCTTATCTTTTCAGAGCAAAAACTCTGCTGGAATTAGCACCGTGTTTCACAACCGGTTGCCGGGCTTCATGGGGCCAGTCCCTCCGCCTCTCTGGATAAGAATATTCAATTTCGTTTTTACTGCGTTAAAGTGATAATAGCACGTCACAAATTACCAGTCAATATATTTAGATTATTCAGATATAAATTTATACACGAACTGGTCCCGCAAGATAAAATAACGATTCCAAAACCAATTGGGCGCGAAAAGGACAATCAGTTGTAAAATAATTCATCTTTATTCCTTGCAGCAATTTAAGATTCCCATCAAATAAATGCTCAAAATACGCATTCATCCCCGAGATTGTTGCAGTTTTTCCCGTATCCATACAGGGATCACAGCGGGCAACCCTGCCATCCTTAAAAGACATGTAGTAGGTGTTACCCTCTGCTTCTATTTTTAAGATTAAATCCAGTTTTTTTACTAGTTGCAGAATATGCTCTTTGTTGGGAATCTCATTCACAAACCTGTCTATTCGTTCTTGCATTCCGATCAACTCCCTCATATTACATATTCCTTGTAATTAGGGAAAAACCTGTTGGAATCCTTCGACAAATAATTCGATGAAAAATGAATTTACATCGTGAATAACGTAAAAAAGACAATACCGTGTGATATTTCGGCATTGTCTTTCATTTCCCGAGAAATATATCCAAAGAAATACAGTAATCAAGCCGTTTTTGTATTCACTATGCCGGATTTTGGCTTATCCATCGTTTTGAAGACTACGAAGAAATAAGTGGATCCAACTAAATACAGACCAGCAGTGATAGTAAAAACTGTTGCATATCCCCAATAGGTACCGTATTTCAAGACAATCCCAGTCGATACCGGCCCCATCACTGCCCAGCCGAGATTAAACACCATTTGATTCACAGAGTTGGCCAAACCCTTCATGGAATCATCAACCTTCGACATCATTAACGACATCTGGATTGGATTGCCCGCGTTCATTAGTGCCTGACGGAATAAAAAGCCTAGAGCTGCCAGCCAAAAATTCTGAGTGTACGCTGTCAGCAGCAAAAACGGCAAAGAAAGCATCTGTAAAACAACTACCGCTCTTACTTCCCCAAGTCTGCGCACAACCAAAGGCCCGATGATCATCGCTACAGCTGTTGCTCCCTGCCCCAGTGAAATGACCAGGCCAATCAATGAATTGGAAGCCATGAACCGATCCGCAAAATAGAGGTTCAAGTATGGGATGACCAATCCTGCTCCAAAGCCTATCATCAATTGGGCTACCGCAAACAGCAGGATAATTTTGAAGCTGGCTTTATGCGGGATGATTTTGGATTTTTCTTTTATATCGCCAGCCGATATGCGGGATGGCCGATTTTCATTTAACCTCATAATCGGAAGCAGGGCAGCCATAAACAAGAACGATCCAATCATCAATGTATACCTGATACTTTCAAGTCCAGGTACCACCATGCCGAATAAGTCTGTGAGGATTCCACCCAAAAGACTTCCTATTACATTGGCACCCGTCATCATCGCAAAGTGAATACTGAATAAATGTACGCGTTGTTCAGGTTTCGAATTCTCCGCCAGCCAGGGAATGATCGACACCTGGATAAATGCGGAAGCAAGGCCTGTTCCAAACGCAAAAAGAATTAATAAGGACTGACTTTCAACAATACTCCGGCTGAATAAGATCAGCCCTGTCGTGACGGCTCCATACAGCATTAATTTTTTCCTGCCTGCTTTATCACTCAGTATGCCTGCAGGGATAAGAATGAGAGCAGTTGCCAGCGAGGTCATGGCTATGACCTTTCCGTTTACAAGCTCATTATAGCCTAACTCCCTGATGTAAAAATTATAAATGACCATGAAAATTCCAAGGCCAATCTGGGTCAATATGTTCGCAATGAAGGTAAGTCGTATGTTTCGATTATAAGTTTTAATTTGTGCCGCCCATTCCTGGTATAGAGCCATTTTATTTCGCCCCTCAATTATTTCGCTAATCTAAATATAATATTTATGGAACGATATGTAAATCTATTTTGTCGATTCATTTTTATTAGAAAAGGATCTCTATCTAACGGGGAAGTATCGCTTCTATCCGGCAATATCATCTTTTAAAGGTAAAAACAAAACACATATCTGAAATGGGCAAAAAAAAAAAACGGCATAGCCGCTTTTACATCAATTTAAACCTTTTAGTTTTTCATAAAGATAAGGAACAGATTGAAATGCGTAGATTTTTTCTAGCACCTCTCCCATGTTCAACACAATCAGACATGGGACACTTTCAATCTCAAATCGTTCCGCCATCTCAGGCAGATAATTCAAGTCTGCTTTGCCTGCAGGAATTTCCAGCAGCAGCTGATCGATGACAGTGAGCATCTTTCCAGCTACCTGGCAGGTACCGCACATTGGTGTGTAAAAATATAGGTAACCTGTTCTTTTTTCCTCCAGGAAGGTTTCCATCTCTGATTTAGTCCATTCTTCCATCTACAGTCATCCTTTTTCTAAATACTCTGCATGAACATCAATATTTGCGCCAATTAAAACTGTAGCAAGGTGATTTTCCGGTGCCGTAGCCACTTCCCTGTACATCCTGTCAATATACAAATGGTTCGCCTCAGGAAATTCCCTTTTAAATTGCTTTCTCAATTTTTCCCCTGACGCATCTGCATCCACGAGGATATATACATCTTTATCAAAAAGGGAATCAATCAGTTCATCAAGCTTCGAAACACCAATAGTCCCATTAGTACAAATAATTTCAACCGGTTCATTTAGCACGGTTTGAACTTTCTTTTTGTCTGACGAACCCTCTACTATGATCACCTTGTGATTTTCGTCCATCGCCATAACCACCTATGCACCAGAGATAATTACCTTACAATATTATAAACATGAATATTGAATTTGTGCTGTTATGTTCATATTTCTATTGTCACTGTTTTTAAAGGAGATTGCAAAAAATTAGACTAGCATGCTGACAGGAAATCTGCTTAAACTTTTCTTATATGACCATATTGAGCGTTGCGCTGTGTTTTGGGTTTATAGAAACTTCCTGTGCGACCTTTTTCATGATCTAGCGTGATTTAGGGCTTATAGAATTTTCTATGTGATCTTAACCAGCATTGCTTACTTGGAGCACATAGAGAAAAACAGCGGCATGTCTGGCCGCTGTTCTGATTTGTCTAACACCAGCCGCCTTCATCACAATCAGTATACCGAGGTTGTGATTGATCCGGCACTGATACATGCTGGTAAATCTTATTCTGTTCTGCCTCATAGTGATGCTCCAATTTCATCTGCATTCCTTCTGGAAGCTCTATGGATCCAATGTGTTCGTTTTCCAGGTAAAGCTGTACCTGGCCGTTTTCAAGCTTTCCTGTCACTCTGTCCGTTATATCAAGCTTTTGTTGGTTCAGTGTCATAAGTTTCACCCTCTTCGATAGTTGATTGCTTTTAGTTTGTCCGAATTCAGGCAATGAATTGATGGAAAAATGAAGGAGTTTATAAGAAAAGCGGAAGCGCCTTGTTCAGCCCTGACAAGCGTTGGAGGGCTGGCCAATGAAGTCGCTCTTTGACTTCATTGGCCGGACCGAAGACGAAAAGCGGAGGCGACTGCCCTACTCCGACAAGCGCTGGAGGGCCTGACAGTGAAGTCGCTCTTTGACTTCATTGGCAGGACCGAAGCGTCTCGAGGAGTTAGGAGCCGCAGCTAGACAAACGTCTCGAGCTGCTCAAAGCTAACGCCTTTCGCAAGATACTCGAGGAAGCAATAGCAGGGATGAAAACTGGCTAGGCGCTGGAGCTGGAGCTGGACAATCTTCATCATAAAATTTCCAATAAATTATTCACAATAGAAAACGCCTTGAATTATCAAGGCGTCAGTTTAAATTATTCTTTGATCATGTCTTCGTATTGTTCAGATGTCATTAGCTTTTCAACTTCACTGTTGTCAGATAGCTCAACAGTAATCATCCAAGCTTTTTCGTATGGTGATTCGTTAACAAATTCAGGGCTGTCATTTAATTCTTCGTTAATTTCCACTACCTTGCCGCTTACTGGTGCATAAAGCTCTGATACCGTTTTTACGGATTCTACACTTCCGAATGGCTGGTCAACAGTGATTTCGTCGCCCACTTCCGGCAGTTCGACGAATACGATGTCGCCAAGTTCAGATTGCGCGAAATCTGTGATTCCGATGCGAACCTTTTCTCCTTCTACCTTTACCCATTCGTGTTCTTCAGAATAACGCAACTCTTTCGGTGCATTCATTGACTATCCCTCCAATTGTATATCTCTATCGATTAATATCGATGGGACCAAAATTACAGCCAGGCTTTTTCAAATTCATCCTCTTTAAAGCCTACAGTTACTTTTTCTCCGTCTGTCATCAGCGGGCGTTTGATGAGCATACCGTCAGATGCAAGCAGTTCAAGCAGCTCATCTTTAGATGCTGTCTTGATTTTGTCTTTCATCCCCAGTTCCCTGTATTTCTGGCCGCTCGTATTGAAAAATTTCTTGATATCGAGGCCGCTTTTTTCCAGCATTTCTTCCAGCTGGGATTGGGAAGGCGGGTTTTCGACAATATGTACTTCATTATAGTTTACTTCATGCTGGTCCAACCATTTTTTGGCGTTCCTGCATGTGCCGCATTTAGGGTACCAATAAAACGTCTTTGCCATATTTTTCACCACCCTTTGCTAGTATCCCAATAATAAAACCCTCTAATCGGATAGTAACATAATAAGGCTGAAAAATACTAACATTCCGTGTTTAATTTCCCCGATATTTTAGGCATCCATTACTTTATTCTACATATTTCGCAAATGTCCTCCATGAAACTGAATTCTTATTTATAAAAATTAGGTTCTGTTAAATTCGGCTGTTGATTTTCGTTCCAGGCGCTTCGCTTTCCGCGGGCAGTCGGGGAGCCTCCTCAGCGCTTTAAGCGCCTCCGGGGTCTCCCCATGACTTTCTCATCCCGCAGGAGTCTTCGCGCCTTCCACTACAATCAATAGGATGTAAAACAACAATTGGCGTTAACAGAGCCAAAAATATAAATAAAAACACTTCTCCCGGAGAACAGGAGAAGTGTTCATGCACATTAGATTAAACGATGAATCGCTCTGCTTCGATCAGCTTTTCAGATGCTTCACGCTTCTTCGCAATGACATTGATCGGAGTATGTCTTGTGAACTTGCGCAATGCAGAAGTCAACATGCGAAGCGCGTCGCCTTCTTCTGTTGCAACAAGAGTTTCTTTTGCGTCACGCTCGATTTCATTGAATGCTTCCTGGCAGAAGATTTGCGTGTAAAGAAGCTTTTGCTTGCTCTTTTCAAGACCTTCTTTGTCGATCGCTTTTTCTGTACGAAGAACAGCAGATTCCATTGAATAAGCGTTAGAGATGATATCCGCGATATTAACGAGGATCTCCTGCTCTTTTTCCAATGCTTTGCCAAACTTTTGTGCAGCTAATCCAGCTGCAAGCAAGCCGATTTTCTTCGCGTTTTTAACAAGGTATTTCTCCTGTGCCAACGGCTCATCGCCTGGCTCTTCAGGCATTAGCATCATGAGCTCTTCCTGCAGCTGTTGAGCTTTTTGCAATAATGGAAGCTCGCCCTTCATAGCTTTACGCAGGAATGTTCCTGGTACCAATAGGCGGTTGATTTCGTTCGTTCCTTCGAAAATACGGTTGATCCTTGAATCACGGTAAGCTCTTTCGATTTCATACTCCTGCATGAAGCCATATCCACCGTGGATCTGTACACCTTCATCTACAACATAGTCAAGTGTTTCTGTTGCGAAGACTTTGTTCATTGAGCACTCGATTGCGTACTCAGCGATTGAGTCAGCGACTGCTTTACCGTTGTTGATTTCTTCCTCAGACAACTGGTTCATTCTTTCTTCGAACAAGCCTACTGTACGGTATACAGAGCTCTCGGTTGCGTATATTTTGGAAGCCATTGTCGCAAGCTTCTCTTTTGTAAGGTTGAATTGTGAAATAGGTGTCTTGAACTGCTGGCGCTGGTTAGCATACTTTACAGTCAGACCGAATGCCTGCTTGGCACCGCCAGTTGCGCCTACACCCAGCTTATAACGTCCAATGTTCAGGATATTGAATGCAATAAGGTGGCCTTTTCCAGCTTCACCAAGAAGGTTTTCGACAGGAATTTGAGCATCCTCAAGAATCAATGTACGTGTAGAAGAGCTCTTGATCCCCATTTTCTTCTCTTCTGCGCCTACTGATACTCCAGGATATTCTCTTTCAACGATGAAAGCGGTGAATTGTTCGCCATCGATTTTAGCATAAACAACGAATACGTCCGCAAAGCCAGCGTTTGTGATCCATTGCTTTTCTCCGTTCAGAACGTAGTGAGTGCCTTCAGCATTCAGCTTAGCAGTTGTCTTAGCACCAAGTGCGTCTGATCCCGATCCTGGCTCAGTAAGAGCGTAAGCTGCAAGCTTTTCACCAGTAGCCAATGGTGGAAGATATTTTTGTTTTTGCTCTTCATTACCGAATAGAACGATTGGCAATGAACCGATTCCAACGTGTGCACCGTGGGAGATGGAGAAACCGCCGGCAACTGCCATCTTCTCAGCGATTAAAGCTGAGCTGATTTTATCAAGGCTTAAACCGCCGTATTCTTCAGGAACGTCAGCTCCAAGAAGGCCAAGCTCTCCAGCTTCCTTCAATAGTTTCACAGTGCGGTCAAACTCATGCTGCTCGATATATTCAACCTGAGGCAATACTTCGTTCGTGACGAAATCCTCAGTTGTTTTTGCAATCATTTTATGCTCATCTGTGTAATCCTCTGGAGTGAAAACATGGTCATAAGTTACATCTTCGATTAAGAAGCTTCCGCCTTTTACAAGCTTTTCTGTTTGGTTACCCATTTATTGTTCCTCCTATCCATTTTGGGGAGAGGCTGAGGCCTCTCCATATATTGTTTAAAGTAGTTCAAATACTCCAGCTGCACCCATGCCGCCGCCGATACACATTGTGACGACGCCGAATTGCTCATTTCTGCGTTTCATTTCGTGGATCACCGTCAAAGTCAGCTTCGCGCCGGTTGTTCCCAGTGGGTGTCCCAATGCAATCGCTCCACCGTTCACGTTGACTTTATCTTCATCAAGACCCAGCTCGCGGATGACCTGGATTGATTGTGAAGCGAAGGCTTCGTTCAATTCGAATACACCGATATCTGAAACTTGAAGTCCAGCAAGCTTCAATGCTTTAGGGATTGCTACCACGGGACCGATTCCCATGATTTCAGGAGGTACTCCGCCGAGTGCGAATGACCTGAATTTAGCCAGAGGCTTCAATCCAAGAGATTCAGCCTTTTCGCGGTCCATGACCATGACTGCCGCTGCTCCGTCACTAGTCTGTGAGGAGTTACCTGCAGTTACTGTGCCGTTGATATTGAACGCCGGACGCAGCTTCGCAAGTGTTTCCAGGTTCGTGTCAGGACGTACTCCCTCATCCTGTTTGAATTGGATTGTCTTTTCAACAAGCTTATTGTCTTTTCCTACTGTACGGAGGGTTACATCAACAGGAACGATTTCATCCTCGAATTTGCCTTCCTGGATTGCTTTTGCCGCGCGCTGATGGCTTCTTACTGCAAATGCATCCTGGTCTTCACGGGATATGCCGTACTTCTTGGCTACTTCCTCAGCTGTGTGGCCCATTCCCATATAATATTGCGGAGCACTTTCAGCCAATTTCGAATTAGGGCGGACGACATGGCCCATCATTGGAACAAGGCTCATTGATTCGGCACCACCAGCGATAATGGTGTCTGCATGGCCAAGCATGATTCTTTCGGATGCATTCGCAATCGCCTGCAGTCCTGAAGAACAATAACGGTTGATTGTAATGGCCGGCACTTCATGTGACAGACCGGCAAGTGCACCGATATTACGCGCCATATTCAAGCCCTGCTCTGCTTCTGGCATTGCACAGCCAATGATTAAATCATCAATATTCCCTTCATAATTGCCTGCTCTTTTTAGAGTTTCTCTTACTACAAGAGCTCCAAGATCGTCAGGTCGGACATTAGCAAGAGTTCCTTTTTTTGCTTTTCCGACCGGTGTCCGTGCTCCGGCTACGATTACCGCTTCTCTCATCTCATTCCCTCTCTTTCCTTTGATGTTAAAATATATTTCACTGTGAAACTATAAATCTATTAGTTGCGCAATGGCTTGCCTTTTACGAGCATATGCTGCATGCGCTGCTGTGATTTCGGTTCTGCCACAAGGCTTAGGAACGCTTCTCTTTCAAGGTCAAGCAAGTATTGCTCATCTACTTCGGTTCCGTATGGTACTTTTCCGCCGGCGATGACATACGCAAGCTTCTTCGCAATTTTCAAGTCATGTTCAGAAATGTAACCTGATAGATGCATCGTTTGAGCACCCAGCAGCAGGGTTGCATATCCCGGTTCGCCTGTTACAGGAACCTTCTTCCTCACCGGTGCTTTATAACCGCTTTCATATAAGTTCAATGCAGCCTGTTTGGCATCATATAACAAGTGATCGCTGTTAACGCTGATACCATCTGCTTCATTCAGGAAGTTATTTTCACGGGCCTCTTCTCCTGAAGTGGAGACTTTAGCCATTGCGATTGTTTCGAATACTTTATTCGCAACCTTTTGAAGGTCGAAATCAACGCCTTTTGGCAGTCCTTCAAGATGCTTGATATAAAGCTCCTTGTTTCCGCCTCCGCCTGGAATCAGGCCTACACCAGCCTCTACCAGACCCATATATGTTTCCATGGATGCCTGGATATGGGCTGCCGGCAAGCACATTTCAGCGCCTCCGCCAAGCGTCATTCCAAATGGAGCAGCTACAATTGGCTTAGAGCTGTATTTGATTTTCATCGTCGTCTGCTGGAATTGGCGTACGACCATATCAAGATCCCAGATGTTATCATCCTGGGCTTCCATCAGGATCATGGCAAGATTCGCACCAACTGAGAAGTTTTTGCCCTGGTTGCCGATTACAAGACCCTTAAAATTCTTTTCTACTTCATCGATCGCGAAGTTGATCATCTGAAGGATATCTGGTCCGATTGAGTTGCTGTGTGAGTGGAATTCCAGAAGGGCGATTCCATCTCCAAGATCAATCAGGCTTGCGCCGCCATTCTTTTTAATGACACCCTTTTGCTTCTTCAAGAGCTTCAGGTTAATTGCCTTTGGATTTTCTTCTACAGCTGCGTATTCACCATTATGGTAATAGCTCAGTCTGCCATCTTCTTCTTTGTAGAATGAAGTGAAGCCTTTTTCGACCATTTCTTTTACCCACGCAGGAACAGTCTTGCCTTCAGACTCCATTTTGCTGATTGCTTTTTCGACGCCTAGTGCATCCCAAGCTTCGAAAGGCCCCATTTCCCAGCCGAATCCCCACTTCATTGCACGGTCAACCGCGACGATATCATCGGCAATTGTCCCAAGCAAATCAGCCGAGTAAACAAGCACAGGGCTGAAAATATTCCATAAAAGTTCACCGGAGCGATCCTTACCATAAACAAGCGCTTTCATTTTATTGGCAAGGCCTTTTTCCTGCTTAGCCATTTCAGTAGACGCTGTCTTTAATTTTTTACGCGGGCCGTATTCCAGTGTCTGTGGATCGAGTTCAAGAATTTCCTTGCCCTGTTTCAGGAAGAATCCCTGCCCTGACTTGCTTCCAAGCCAGCCGTTCTCAAGCATCTTCTTCATGAACTCAGGTACTTCAAAGACTTCCTTTTCTTCCCCTTCAACCTGGTCATACACGTTCTTTGCAACATGGGCGAATGTATCGAGACCAACTACATCCAGTGTTCGGAATGTTGCGCTCTTAGGACGGCCGATCATTGGGCCAGTTACAGAGTCAACTTCACCAACACTGTAGCCGCCTTTCACCATTTCTCTTACTGTTACCAGCAATCCGTAAGTACCGATACGGTTTGCGATGAAGTTAGGTGTATCCTTCGCCTCAACGACACCTTTTCCTAGCTGGTCTTCACCGAAAGTCTTAATGAATGAAAGGACTTCAGGATCCGTATCTTTAGTAGGGATCACTTCAAGCAGCTTCAGATAGCGCGGCGGGTTGAAGAAATGCGTGCCCAGGAAATGCTTCCTGAAATCTTCGGAACGTCCTTCCGCCATTGCCTCGACTGAGATTCCTGAGGTATTTGAGCTGATGATGCTTCCCTGCTTGCGGTATTTATCTACATCAGTGAAAACTTTCTTTTTAATATCAAGGTTTTCAACCACTACTTCAATAACCCAGTCGACATCTTTGAGTTTTTCCATATCATCTTCGAAATTGCCTGCTTCAATTAGAGCAAGATTCTTTTTGGAAGCCAAGGGTGCCGGCTTTTGCTTCAATAACTTCTGCAGTGCTCCTGCACTGATTCGATTGCGCACCTGCTTGTCATCAAGTGTCAGGCCTTTCGCTTTTTCCTGTTCCGTTAATTCCCGAGGTACAATATCCAGCAGCAATGTCGGAATCCCGATGTTTGCCAGATGTGCGGCAATCCCTGATCCCATGACACCTGAACCAAGCACCGCTGCCTTTTGAATTTGTCGCATCAATTTTGTCTCCCCCTTTGACTCTTTTTGAATGAATACTCATTCATTTTTGCACCAAAAAAAATATGCATATAAATGAGCTCTGTTAATTACTACTATAAAATATTTAAAAAATTTCCGCAATAATAAGGTGCGGAAAAAAGAAAATTTTTTGAATCTTTAATCCCCATGCTTATTTCTCCTGACTTGGGCACTCTATAAAGGCAGTACCTTTATCTTTAAATACACGGAGGTATGATCATGGCTAGATTGAAAAAAGATCCATCCAAGGCTGGCGTCAGCGCTGCAAGTGTAAAAGGAAATGCTGGCCCGTCTATGGGTAAGGGCGGCGAAAGAAAACAGAACAGCCAGAACAGCCAGTATAAAAAATAAAAGCGTAAGCGCCTTGGTCGGCGTAGACAAGCGTCTCTGGGAGTTAGGAGCTCCAGCTAGACTCGAGAGGCTTCGCGCTGAAGCTGGATAATTCTCAAAGTAGAGTTGTACACCCTCCTAAATGAAATAAATAAAACAGGCTGACAAGTTTGTCAGCCTGATCATTATTTCTTTAACATTCCTTTTAAAACAAATGCCACGTTTGCCGGACGCTCTGCAAGACGGCGCATGAAGTAACCGTACCAGTCTGTTCCGAATGGGACATAAACGCGCATCGTATAGCCTTCTTCGGCAAGCTGCAGCTGCCTTTCCGGCATGATTCCAAACAGCATCTGGAATTCGAACTGGCTTTTCGGGATATTGTTTTCTTTTGCAAATTCTTTTGTAAAATTGATGATATTGTCATCATGTGAAGCAACTGCAGTGTAGTTGCCATTCATTAAGTGCATTTTGATGATTTTCTTGAAGTTCTCGTCAACATCCTTCTTCTCCGGGAAGGCCACTTCCGGCGACTCTTTGTACGCACCCTTCACAAGGCGGAGGTTTGGAGAATATTGATTCAAGTCCTCGATATCTTTTTCAGTCCTGTATAAATAAGCCTGGATGACCGTGCCGATGTTGTCATATTCGGACTTCAGCTGCTTGAAAATATCCAGAGTCCTCTGGCAGCGCTCGTAGTCCTCCATGTCGATTGTCACAAATACATTATTCTCTTTGGCTGTATCCATGATTCGGCGCATATTGTTCATGACTACTTTTTCAGAAATATCAAAGCCGAGCGAAGTCATTTTGACGCTCATCTGCGAGTTTAATTTTTCGCGGCCAATCGCTTTTATCATTGCAATCGAGCTTTCAGCTCTCTCATTCGCTTCTCTTTCATTGTCGACAAATTCGCCAAGGAAATCGACGGTTGCCGCAAGGTTCTTGCTGTTAAGCTCTTTGATGACTTCCACTGATTGCTCGACTGTTTCGCCGGAAACGAAGCGTTTTGCCCCTAGACGAAGGCCGTATTTCTTGGCCATCTTCGTAAAAAATTTATTTTTCGATAGAAAAAGAAAGAAGTTCCTCATTAATTGTTCCATAGCTTTTCCTCCCCTTAATGAAAACGATTACAACACCCTTTAAAAAAATTGCTTCATCTATATATATTTTGCAAAATTATTTTATCACTTTTTATTAGCTTTGAATATTACTTTCGTAGGAAAATGTTCTTTTTTGACGAATCTTGTCCTGCATACTTTATTTCGGCCCGGGAACGATAATATCCGTAGGAATGAACATAAAACAGGAGGTTCTATTATGCAGCAGCAAAACATGAATTTTCAAGGCCAGCAGCAAGGGGTCATGCAGACGCCGCCGTCAGTTGTATCGACTAAAGATTCTTTATACTTAACAGATATGCTTTCATGGAACTTACTTGCGATGAAAAAAGCACATTTCTTTGCCCAACAGTGCCAGGACCAGGAGTTGAAGATGGAAATCGAAAAGTGCGGACAAATGCATCAGAGACACTACCAGAACATCCTTACACACTTGAACAGCCCGCAAAATCAGGCATATTCCCAAACGCCAGGAATGCAATAATCGAACTAGACAGGAGGAAAAGTGGATGAACCAGAACCAGAATCAGCAAAAAATCCAAAACCCGGAAACACAGGTCCAAAAGACACCGCAGATGAATGATCGTGATTTTATCAATGATATTTTAACGACTGAAAAATACATGACTCACGGGTATGATACTGTTCTTAATGAATTAAGCCACGACCAACTTTATCAGGATGTACTCGGAATCTACACCGAAACAGCCAATGCCCAGCGCAGCCTTTATAACCTGATGTTCAAGAAAGGCTGGTACGGAGTCGAAGCGGCAGACGCACAGAAGCTTCAGCAATCTCATCAGCAATTCCAGGGATACTCAAATCAATTCCCATATGGCGGACAGCAGCTTCAATAAATGGTATTCTACCGGGTTACTTCGCCCGGTTCTTATTTTGCCGGACACTCTTCCGGAATTTCCTCTTGGTTTTGTCCGATAGAGCTCTTCTAATGGACACTTTTCTGGAATTTCCTCTTGGTTTTGTCCGATAGAGCCCTTCTAATGGACACTTTTATGGGATTTACTCTTGATTTTGTCCGATAGAGCCCTTCTAACGGACACTCTTCCGGAATCTCCTCATGGTTTTGTCCGATAGAACCCTTCTAATGGACACTTTTCCGGAATCTCCTCATGGTTTTGTCCGATAGAACCCTTCTAACGGACACTCTTCCGGAATCTCCTCATGGTTTTGTCCGATAGAACCCTTCTAATGGACACTTTTCCGGAATCTCCTCATGGTTTTGTCCGATAGAACCCTTCTAATGGACACTTTTCAGAGAATTCCTCTCGGTTTTGTCCGATAGCAAAAAAGCTGACAAAAAAACCACCTCGCTAAGAGATGGTTCTTCGTTATTTCTGGCGGTTTTGCTCATTCAGTTCTTTGACTTCTGCTATAACGTTCTTGATCTGTTCCTTGGCATCCGGGTATTCTGCATTCCAGTGCTTTGCCAGGGGAGGCATCGACTTAGCGATATGGCTGTACACTATCCATGTTTTAACCTTTTCAATGTTATCTGCGGAGGCTTCGCCAACCAGCAGCTCGGTATATTTTTCGAGCAAGCCATTGATTTGTTCTGAGAATTCGTTATCCAATTTCCATCCTCCTTTAATTTATGCCGCATGTCCTTGGACAGGTTTTGCAGTAACCGCCTTTTTCCTTTAGCAGATAGCTGTAACAACAGGTTTTTCGTATCCTGATATAAGAATCTGCTTCTTCCTGATAGACTGGTTCACTGTAATACTTCGCGATTGGGTTGTTGTGATAGCGTCCGAACAACTTCCCGGGGGCCGACTTGATCAGAAAGGAAAAGTCATCTTCTGCCCTCATCTTTACCTCGTGATCCTCGGTCTGGATTAATATTTTTTCATAGAGCCAAAAAATATAGACTGCGACATTTTCCCATAAAATCAATTTTGAGATTTTCGCAGATTTTGAGATGGCATCCATGACTGGAAATAGATTATCCGCAAACAAATGCCTGACTGCTTCCTTCCTCCACTCTTCCCGCTGCCCCGAAGGACACACGTCGGTGCTTTTGTTTTTCAGATAAAACCCAGGCAGCCAAAGTCCATCCTTAATGGCGTCTGCCAGGATAATATTTTCCGGTGAAACATCCAGCTTTTTGTTAAAAGCCGTCATGGAGTATAGATACAGGACGGCAAGAAAGGCATGGCGTTTGATGAAAACGGATGCCGCCGTTTTAGCATCTGGAGCCTTTAACCCTTCATTGAACCTTTCCAGATAAGTCCCCATTGCCGAAGCATCCGTAAACGGCCTGAAATCGATCTGAATATCTGTTTCAGGCTCGGAAACGACAAAACGGTAGTTGGCGAGAATTCCGCTTTCAGCTGCAGTCAGTTCCGCCTTCATACGGGTGCTCCCACTTTGTCCCTGACGATGCGGCGCCCTTTGCCATGGGGAATGCAAAGCGGCGTGCCGAACAACGGATCGATGGTCACTTCACAGTCCATTCCAAAAACATGTTTCACAAGACCGCAGTTAATGACAACTTCCGGCTTTCCCTGATCAAAGATTTCCTGGTCCTTGATCGCGACGATATTATGGGCATATCGGCAGGCAAGATTCAGGTCATGTAAAACCATGACAATCGTTCTGCCTTCGTTTTCATTCAATTCAAAAAGAAGGTCGAGGATCTCGATTTGATGAGTCATATCCAGATAAGTTGTCGGTTCATCGAGCAGGATGATATCCGTATCCTGCGCCAGGGTCATCGCAATCCAGGCACGCTGACGCTGTCCCCCAGACAATGAATCGACAGTGCGGTCCTTCAGGTGGTCAATGCCTGTTGCCTTCAAAGCATTTTCAACACTTCTCTCATCTTCTTCCGACCATTGCTTCAGCCAGGTCTGGTAAGGGTATCTGCCTTGTTTTACAAGCTGCAGGACGGTCAATCCTTCCGGAGCTGAGGGTGACTGGGGCAGAATCGCCATCTTACGCGCGACTTCCTTCGTAGACAGCTTGGAGATCGCCTCGCCTTCCAGGAGGATCGCTCCTGCCTGCGGCTTTAGCAGCCTGGCGATTGAGCGGAGCAAGGTGGATTTACCGCAGCCATTCCCTCCGATAAAAACGGTAATTTCCCCTTTGGGAATTTTTATGTCTAATTCATTTATGATAATGGAATCTCCATAGGAAAGCGTCAGTTTTTCCGTTTCTATTGCCTGGTTCATGTCGATTCCCCTTTCTGTCAGGTTTAGGAATTTCTCGTCTTATATAGCAGGTAAATAAAATAGGGTGCACCGATTCCGGCGGTGAAAACTCCTGCAGGGACCTCTAGTGGCGAAAACATCGTACGTCCGATCAAATCAGCCAGCATGACCAAGATCCCGCCAATTACAGCCGATACTGGTAAAAGTGCCCCGAATGCTGAACCGACAAGCCTTCTCGCCATATGCGGCGCCATCAGGCCAACGAAACCGATTCCTCCAGCAAAAGCGACCGAACTGGCAATCAATGCCGTGCTGACGAGCAGCAGTACGAACCGCTGCCTCTGTACATGGCCTCCAACGCCTGTGGCTATATCTTCCCCAAGCTCCTGGACATTGACATTCCTTGCAAAAATAAACGCAATCAGCAGCATGATGACTGTCCATGGAACAAGCACGGCGACATTGCTCCAGGTGGATCCATAGACCGTTCCCGTAATCCAGATATTCGCCTGGCTTGCGCGATAAATAGGACCCATGATCATCATCAGTGTGGTCAATGCCTGCATTAGCGCAGAAATCCCGATGCCAATCAATACTAGGCGCACAGGCGATACGCCATTTTTCCAGGAAAGAAAATAAACAAGGAATGCTACAATAGAAGCACCCGCAAAAGCCGCTACCGGCATCCATTCTATGCTCACTGTCAGTGCATTATTATCCCCGCTGAAAACTGCCAGGAACCCGACTACCGCCACTGCTGCGCCACCAGTGATTCCAAGGATATCAGGTGAAGCAAGCGGATTCCTGATCATCCCCTGGAGTATCCCTCCAGCCACTGCCAGACTGATGCCAACCATCAGGGCGACGATGATTCTCGGCAAGCGGAAGGATTGCACGACCAATCTCTCCATATCGCTTCCCCCGCCAAAAAACACCGCAATCACGCTTAATGGACTTATCGCCATATCGCCCATGCCTGTACTGATGACAAACACGGCTATTGCGGCAATCAGCAGTCCCAATAAAATCCCGGCTGCCCTTTTATCTATCAGAAAAGATACTTTATCTTTAAAAATCCTTAGGCCTTTATACTGGCTCATTTTCCGTTGAACCCCTTTCTCGCTATATAAATGAAAAATGGAGTCCCGATCATCGCTGTCATGACACCGACAGGGATTTCCTGGGGCATCAGCACGTAGCGGGCAGCGATATCCGCCGCCAACAACAGCATTCCTCCAAATATTGCCGAGAAAGGAATCACCCAGCGGTGGTCAATGCCGACAACCGCCCTTGTCAAATGCGGAATGACAATCCCGATAAATCCAATTGGTCCAGCAACAGCAACGGCTCCGCCAGATAAAAGAACAATGATCACACCTGCACCAAGCTTTACAAGACCAGTATTCATTCCAAGCCCCTTCGCAACGTCCTCATCCATTGACAGAACGTTCATTTTCGAGGAAATCAGGATAGCTGCCAGCCAGCCAACAACTAAATATGGAAGAACACTGATGAGCGTTTCCAGCTTACGCCCCTGTACGGAGCCCGCCAGCCAGTATAGTACCTGTTCAAGTGCTGCCTCATCCAGAACAAGAAGCCCCTGGGTGAAGGAGGAAAACATTGCTGTCATCGCTGCACCTGCAAGAGTCAACTTCATCGGTGTCAATCCTTCACGTCCAGCAGAGCCAATCACATAGACACTGACTGCTGCCAGTGCTGCACCCAGGAAGGAAATCCACGCAAAGGCCTGAAGACTGCCGACAGAAAATACCGTCACAGCCACAACTACCGCAAAACCGGCTCCGGCATTGACCCCAAAAATCCCCGGTGAAGCAAGGGGGTTTTTTGTTAACGTCTGCATCAGGACACCGGCAATTGCCAGGCTCGCACCTACAGCAGCCGCAATCAGCGCCCGGGGAAGCCGGACGGATTGAATGATGATATGTTCATTTGAACCATCATAATCGGTGAACGTGTTAAAAGCTGTTCCCCACGATGTATCGGTATAGCCGTAAACGATACTTGCACATATTAAAAATAAAATAAAGAAAATGGCCGCTACGAATCCGATCCATCTTTGGCCGTTGGTTTTCAGAAGCATGCTGGTTACCTATCTTTCTGCCGGGAATACTGTTATTTATTCTTTCTTCTCAAATAGCATTGATCACAGCTAATAAAAGTATTTTTAAAAAGTTGCTTATGTTGTTAATTTAACTTTACGTGAAAAAAGGGTTCTTTTCACCGGTTTGGCTGACAAGTTCACAAAATCGTCAATGATGATGAAAATCATTATCAATTAGTGTTGACATCTCACTCTATTGCATTTTATCATAAGGAGGCAGTAATTGAAAACGATTATCAATAACAATCTAGGAGGAACTACATATGAAAGTTTCAAAACATTTACTGGCTCTTCTCAGCATCTTCACCGTCCTGCTTTTGGCAGCATGCGGCAGCAACGAAGATGATGCTAAGAAAACAGCAGAAGCACCAAAGGAAAAGGAAGAAGGATACACAGTTGAACATGCAATGGGTGAGACCACCCTGGACAAGACTCCAGAAAAGGTTGTCATCCTGACAAATGAAGGGACAGAAGCACTTCTTGCGCTTGGAGTCACTCCAGTCGGTGCCGTCCAGTCATGGACAGGCGACCCTTGGTATGACCATATTGCTGAGGATATGAAAGATGTGGAAGTCGTTGGTGTTGAGAGCCAGGTTAATGTAGAGGCCATTGCTGCGCTCCAGCCAGACCTGATCATTGGCAATAAAATGCGCCAGGAAGATATTTATGAACAGCTTAAAGCAATCGCACCTACTGTTTTTGCAGAGGACCTTCGCGGAAATTGGAAGAACAACTTCGAACTTTACGCAAAGGCTGTAAACAAAGAGGAAAAAGGCAAAGAAGTACTTGGTGATTATGACCAGCGTATCGAAGGTCTGAAAGAAAAGCTTGGAGAAAAGTTAGATACAAAAGTATCGATGGTCCGCTTCATGGCAGGCGATGTACGTATTTACCACAAAGATTCATTCTCAGGCGTTATTCTTGAACAAATCGGCCTGGCTCGTCCAGAAAGCCAGGATAAAGAAGACTTTGCTGAAAAAGGCGTAACAAAGGAAAGAATCCCGGCAATGGACGGAGATATCCTCTTCTACTTCACATATGATGAAGGCGACGGCAAAGCAACAGAAGTCGAAAAGGAATGGATTGAAGACCCGTTATTCCAAAACCTTGAAGTAGCGAAAAAAGGTGAAGTCCACAAAGTGGATGATGCTATCTGGAACACAGCAGGCGGCGTATTGGCAGCCAACTTGATGCTTGATGATCTTGAAAAACATATGTTGAAATAGGCTTTTTTCTCGAACCAGGATTTTTACAATAATTTTTACAAAAGCAGCTTTAAATAAAATCCCCCCAAGATTTTATTTAACTAATCCCCCTTCCCCATATATATATAAGAGCAGAAAACCCGCAAAATTTTGCGGGTTCTTCTTTTTTGTTCCTCCCCCATTCACTTACAAATCAAATCAAGAAAACAATCTTCATAATCCTCCCATTTCCGGAAAGAATAAGTGTAAATCTAGATTGGCGGAGATTAACAATGAGACATCCATTCAAGAAAAAACTAATGCAAGAAATCGAGAAGGAAGCTGCACGTCAAGATACCGAAGGACAAAAGCCAGAGCAATATCTCAATGAGCACGAATGGGAAAAAGCGCTTTTAAGGTCACATGATTTTAAAAAGACTTTTTACGTGAATCAAAAATCAGAAAAAAAGTTCTGCTTCTCTTTTATGTCAACTTTAGTAGATGAAAGCATCCTTCAGAACAATGCCCTCCCGTATCTGCTGGAAGGCGAATTAACGGAAATCGAAGATGTTAAAAGCCTGATCCCCATTGCTGATGTCCAGGTTTCAGACAACAATGAGGATATTGAAAAGAAATTATTCAACGGATATGTACTCCTGACACTTGAGGGTGAAGAAAAATTTTTCGCCTTTATTGCTGCCCAAAAAGAGGTTGTCCGAACAGTCGCCCAGCCTGAGGTAGAATTCAGTGTTATCGGGCCAAAGGAATCTTTTGTAGAGTCCCTGGACCATAATCTCAATATGATCCGCAAAAGGGTCCCTGTGAAAGAGCTGATTATTGAGAATTACACGGTAGGTTCCATTTCTAAATCAGGTGTGGCTATCCTGTATATTGATGGAATTACAAATAAAGATAATGTCAATACTGTTGTTCAGCGGGTCAAAGATATTGAGTTTGATGAAATCACCGATAGCTCCTATATCGTCCAGTTGATTTCAGATAACCAGAACTCTCCTTTTCCGCAGCTTCTTGATACAGAAAGGCCAGACCGTATTGCGGCAATACTTGCAGAAGGTAAAGTCGCCATCCTTGTAGATGGTTCGCCGCACGCATTGATCGGGCCAACGACCCTGGTGGAATTTTTCGGGTCTTTCGAAGACTATTTCCTGAATTATTTATTGTCTTCTTTTTTCCGGCTGATCCGTCTATTCGCCGTTGCTTTCTCGATCCTGATCACACCGATTTATGTAGCAGCCCTTTCCTATCATTATGAATTGATCCCGAAGGACCTGCTAAGTACATTGATTACGTCAAGAAGGGAGATTCCACTCCCTCCTATCCTTGAAGCGTTGTTCCTTGAATTGACGATCGAGCTATTGCGTGAGGCCGGGGCCCGCCTGCCAACCAAGGTCGGCCAGACGATCGGTATCGTAGGCGGAATCGTAATCGGGACAGCTTCCGTTGAAGCTGGCCTGACGAGTAATGTCCTGCTGATCATTGTCGCACTGGCAGCACTGGCGTCTTTTACTACACCAGTATACCGGATGGGCAATACAATCAGGCTGCTGCGATTCCCGTTCCTGTTTTTCGCTGAGCTTTGGGGAATGCTGGGAATCGTCGTATCTTTCTCGTTCCTCCTGGCGCATTTGCTTAAACTGACATCATTGGGCAGGCCATTCCTTGAGCCTTTATATCCTCCGAGAGTATCAGATTTCAAAGATGCGATCATTCGGTTGCCATTTACAATGCAATATAATCGGCCTCAATATTTGAGGACAGAAAATCCAGTCCGTTTCAGTGAGAAAAAGGCAAAGGAAAAAAAGGACATCGACGAGTGAGCATTGGAGGTTTTGAAAAAACATGCAGCAGCCAATACCTGAAAGATTGCAAGTGTCACCATTCCTCGTCCTCTATTTAATCATGTCCATGCAGATTGGAATCGGTGTCCTTGGCTACCAGCGCATCATCGCAAAGGACGCTGGCTATGATGCCTGGATATCGGTCATTGTTGCTGGTTTAAGCATCCATATCATCGTTTGGATGATCTATAAAATATGCGGGACGGTTGAAGGAGATATTGTCTCTGTCCATGCCTTTGTCTTTGGCAAAATCATCGGCAATATTTTAAGTACTGTTTTTATTGTCTACCTGCTAATCTTTGCGTTGGCTGTTTTAAGGACTTACCTCGAAGTCGTTCAGGCATGGATGTTCCCAGAGATCAGTCCTTTCTGGTACAGCCTTGTCTTTTTGATTCTTTCGGTTTATATCGTATTTGGCGGATTTCGAACAGTGACCGGTATAGCTTTTTTCTGTATCGTCCTCCCTAGCTATCTGCTGCTGACGTTTGGCTTTGCACTCAGGTTTGCAGAATTCAGGAATCTGCTGCCGATACTCGATCATTCTCTAAAAGACATGGCGATCAGTGCGTTCAATATGTCCCTTACGTATGTCGGGTTTGAAATACCGCTGTTTTTCTATCCATTTATCAAGGATGCACCTAAATCACAAAAATGGGCCCATCTAGGTGTCTTTATAACGACCATTATTTATACCATACTGGCGATTATAACTTTTACTTATTTTTCTGAAGCACAACTGGCCAAATCCATCTGGGCAACACTTGAAATGTGGAAAATTGTCAGCATGCCCTTTGTTGAACGATTTGAATATATCGGAATCGCAAACTGGAACCTGATTATCCTCCCGAATATTTGCATCGCTCTTTGGGGCGCCAGCATGATTTTAAAAAGATCCTTTAAGCTGCAGCAAAAAAAAGGAGTGATTGCCCTCGCTATCGTCTGCTTAATCGCTATTCCTTTTTTGGATACAAGGGCTAAAATAAATTTACTGAATGACTGGGTCGCACGGATTGGGTTCAGTGTGACCTTCGTCTATATTCCCTTTTTATTTATCGCAACGATGATCGCCAAGAAGGTGAGAAAAAAATGATGAATAGGATTTTGGTCGTACTTTCGTTTATTTCCCTTTTGCTTACAGGATGTGTCGAAAAGGAAATTATTGATGATGTTAATATCGAAATGGGCGTGGGTTATGACCAGAAGGAAAATGATAAAATTGAAGGCACGATCATGGTCCCTATTTTTAACCCCGATAAGAAAATTGGTAATTTCACCTTTTCTGCAACAGCTTCGAGCAACAGGGATTTAGTTCAGGAGATTCAGCGCAAGTCCGCACAGCCACTCGTAACAGGCTCCCTGGAAATTGCCATCTTTGGTGAAGAGATCGCTAAAAAAGGGATCAGGGAATTCATCGATGCTTTTGAGCGTGATCCGAGTATCGGCGCCAGGGTATATTTTGCAGTTGCAGATGACAAGGCAAAAGAAATTTTAACAGGAACATATGGCAATAGAGGGAATGCTGTTCATTTATCTCAATTGATCAAGCACAACACTGAAAGTCGCAATTTGCCGATTACCAACATGCACCTCTTTTTATTCGATCTATACCAGGAAGGAATAGACCCCTATCTGCCAATCCTGAAAAAAACGGAACCTCAAGTAATCGATATCGTCGGAATTGCCTTATTCAAGGATGAAAAAATGGTGAGTGAACTGCCTTCAGATAAAATGTTCTTCCTTAAGCTTCTTACTGATAAATTCAGCGAAGGATCTTATAGATTGGAAATGGATGGAGAGCAAGTCGCAATCAAAGATCTGGATTCGAAAAATAAGTTAAAAATAAGGAAACGGGAACCCTATGTTGTAGACGTGGAAATTGAGATTAAAGGACTTATTCGTGAGTATACCGGAAAAATTGTGACACCTGAAGTGATCAAGAAGATTGAAAAGGAATTTGAGGATCAAGTCAACAAAGAAACCACAGCGATGATACAGGATTTCCAGGAAAAAGGAATCGACCCAGTTGGTTTTGGCCAATTCATCAAAACCAAAACAAGAGGCTTTGATTTTAAAAGATGGGAAGATGAGTATAAGAATTTAACGGTGAATGTAAAAACTGATGTGATCATAACAGAGGTAGGGATTGTTGAGTAAATGAAAGAGGGTGTCCATATATGGCACCCTCTTTCATTTTTATGCAGAAGTCGAGAACATGTATTTCTTATAATGGTACCGTATCGAGAAAATCAAGCTTACCGCGAGCATATTGCCCATTAACGAGCTACCGCCGTAGCTGATGAATGGCAAAGGGATACCCGTGATTGGCAGCAGGCCGATAGTCATGCCAATATTCTGGAATACGTGGAAGGTAATCATGCTGATGACACCGACACAGATGTAAGTGTAGAAATCGTTTTTTGTTTCCATGCCAATCTTCGTGATTTGATAGATCAGCAGGAAAAACAAGCTTACGATGATGCTTGCACCTACAAAGCCGAATTCCTCGCCGATGATGCTGAATATGAAGTCAGTATGGCTTTCTGGCAGGTATACTTCCCTTGTGCCATAGCCTTTTCCGACAGTTTCACCTGAGCCGATCGCCAGCAGCGACCTCGTCAGCTGAAACCCGGTTGTGCTCTGGTAATTATAAGGGTCAAGCCAGGAGTAGATCCTCCCGAATTGATATTCCTTCACCCCAAGATATTTTTCAAGGATTTCAGGCTTCCAGATCACAAAATAAAATATGATTGAAATCAGTGTCAGGCCTGTCCCGAAAATAGGGACAAGCAGCTTCCAGGTGATGCCCGAGATGAAAATCATCCCAAGCATGATGGCAATATAAACGAGTGAAGTACCAAGGTCAGGCTGCTGCATGACAAGCAAGAGCGGCACCATCGTGACAATACCGATTTTAATCAAAAGCCAGAAGTCCGTTTGCATCGATTTCAGCCGATACTTCTGATGATGGTCGACAATCACCCGAGCAAGCGCTAGGATGATGAACACCTTCACCAGCTCGGAAGGCTGAAGGGTACCCATTGCCGGCACCCTGTACCAGCTTTTGGCGCCATTGATGACAGGAGCAATACTTGAAGGTGCGACAATCAGCCCTGCCAGCAGGACCAGTCCAAAACCATACGCATACCAGCTCAATTTTTGCAGCTGGTCGGAGTCAAGAGTGATGACCGCGGCAATAATGCCGGCACCTATTATGTACCAGATGATTTGCTTAATCAAAAAGTTTTCAGAGCCATACTGTCCCGTCGTTTGGGCACTGTAAATGGCAATGCAGCTTGACAAAAATAATAAGATCAATATCGTAACCAGCCCATAGTCGAGCCGGGAATTCGTTTTAGGATTCGAAGTCATTTTTATTCCCCTTTTAAATGAAGGCAGATTCCATCTGACATTTGAGTAAGCTTTTTATTAGGGCATAGAATCGAGCCCTGAATGAAGAACTGTTCAATACTTCATTATATTTTTTTCGACAATAAATCACAACTTCTGACTATGAAATGGTTATTATTACATATCTGAATAATATTATTCAGGAAATTTGACGGAGGGAAATGGAGGAGGTTTCCTTTTCAACTTTCAGCCCTTAATGACGGACAGTTTTGCGGCTTTTCCCGGGATTTTTGTCCGTCATGACCTCGATGACGGACTGTTTTGCTGCTTTTCCTGGGATTTTTGTCCGTCATCGAGTCATCTGTAAATTTACGAGCATACTGCTTGGACATGTTTCATAGCTTTGTAAGGGACAAAGTCTTTGAAAAAGTGGGGATTCGTATGCTATCAAAAATTGAAGCTTTCATACTTGGAATTATCCAGGGCTTGACGGAGTTTTTGCCGATCAGCAGTACCGGGCACCTTTATCTTGGCAGGAATTTGTTCGGTCTTGAAGAGGCCGGCTTGCTGCTCGATACGATGCTTCACGTAGGTACGCTGCTCGCGGTGTTTGTGTTTTATAGATATGAGTTTATCAAAATTTTGAAAAATCCGTTTGGGAAGCTGACCTTCCTCCTTGTTGTCGGCACGCTGCCGGCTGTCGTGGTCGGACTGCTTTTTGAGGATTACTTTGATGAGATATCGAAAACCGGCGTGACGATTGGCTGGGAATTTCTGATTACGGGGACCATGATGTGGTTCGCCGACTCAATCAAAAATGGCCGCAAAAAGATGGAGGAGATCAGCTATACAGATGCACTGGTGATTGGCACCTTCCAGGCAGCGGCTATTTTTCCTGCGATTTCCCGTTCCGGATTAACGATTGTCGCGGCGCTTTGGCGTAAGCTCGACCGCGAGACTGCAGCCTACTTCTCTTTCCTGCTTTCAACTCCTGCGATTCTGGGAGCGATTGTCCTGCAGGGAAAAGATCTTTTCAGCGGCGGAAGTGAGACAATTTCGATTCAGGCGTTGTTAATTGGAATCATTTCAGCAGCGATTTTCGGTTATATCGCGGTCAAATGGATGATTGGCTATTTGAAAAATCATTCTTTGAAACCTTTTGCGATTTATGTGTGGATCATGGGGCTTGTTGTTCTGTATTTTCAGTATGCAGGGCAGTTCTAATAAGGTTATTGGCGATAATTTAATTTTATTGGCGGAGTTCACAATTTTATTGGCGATAATTTCGTTTTATTGGCGATTTTATAACTTTATTGGCGAAAATCCAGTTTTATTGGCGAATTGGAAATTCCCGCTGATTTTTACCAGTTCCCACAATCATCAAAAAATGCACACCAGCCGCATGAATGGTGTGCATTTTCCATTTATCAGCAGCCGCCGTCTCCGCCCATTAGGACAAGACCTTCACGATACTCGTCATATTCAAGTGCCATACCTTGAGTATAGTCGACGATATTGGATTCGATTGCGACTTGAATTTCATTGATTACTGTTACATGATCATCTTCTTCCGGCTCCTCCAGAGCCAGACCAATCTGCGGGCCTCCTCAGCCAAAGCCGCCGAAGTATACGCGGATACCTTCTGCGTTGCGCTCAGCGAGGATCTCTTTTAAAATGTCGCGCGCTTTATCTGAAATCTGCATTCTCCCTTTTCCTTTCTTCATCAATTCTGTCTAGTGCTTAGTTTACCATGGTATCAATAATAAATACACAATACTGCCCGGAGTATTTTGTGAAGGTTATATTTGGAAAAAATTGTGCATCTCCAGCTGTAATTGTGAACGATTTTTGATTGAAACACGACGAAACTAAACGAAACTTAACAAAACTAAACAAAAAGTATACCCATCTACTAAATATTCTATTATATTTAGTTTAGGATGAAAAGGAGGGAAACCATTTGCAAATCTACACTCCAGATGAAATCGCTTCCATGCTGAAAATTTCCAAGCATACTGTCTATGAAATGATTAAGCGTGGTGATCTTGCAGCCTTTAAAGTAGGCAATAAAATGCGGATTGAAGAAAGCGAGTTTGAAAGATATAAAGCCAGCATGTCCGCAAATCCGGTGAAAGCGCAGGAATCAAAGGCGGCAGGCCAGCATTCTTTGCAGCTCGCAGGCAGCCATGATTTCCTGGTCGAACAGCTGGTAAAGTACATAGCGTCTGAAGGAACAGGACTTTCAATCACTCCCTCCTACATCGGCAGTCTTGAAGGGTTGATGATGCTTTACAGAGGCAGTGCTGATATCGCTGCGGTCCACTTGCTTGACCCGGCATCACAGCAATACAATCTTCCCTTTATCCGCCAGCTTTTTGTCCATGAGCCGATTACGGTGATGAGACTTGCTTCCCGGGACCAGGGCTTGATTGTCGCAAAAGGAAATCCAAAGAACATCACCGGTGTCAAAGACCTGGCAAGAAGTGATGTCACGATCATCAATCGGCAAAAAGGTGCCGGAACCCGCTTCCTGCTCGATTCCTTCCTGGCCGGTGAAAAACTTGAACCAGCAGCAGTGAACGGTTATGAAAATGAAGAATGGACCCACCTTGGCGCAGCGGCCCACATCAGCAGAGGAAGTGCAGATGCTGCCTTCGGAATCAGATGTGCAGCAAGCCAGCTTGGACTAGATTTCATCCCGCTTACGAAGGAACAGTTTGATCTTGTATTCCGCTGGACTCCCGGAAACAAAGATGCTCTTATACATTTGATTGACCTAATTCAGCTTACCAATTTCAAGGACAGCATCGCCGACCTTGATGGCTATGATGCTGAGGAGTTCGGAAAAATCATCTATGGAAACCATTTATCGGAGGCATAAAAAAATGAAACTGAAAAAATTAATATCTATCTTACTTGTGCTTATGTTAGTTCTTGTAACTGGATGTTCAGATTCTGATTCTACTGCCAATGAACCAGAAAAGGCTCCAATAGAAGAAAAAACAGACCTGATTCTCGCGACTACTACCAGTACCCAGGACAGCGGATTGCTCGAGGTATTACTGCCTGAATTCGAGAAAGACAATAACTACAATGTAAAAACGATTGCTGTCGGCACTGGCCAGGCACTTGAAATGGGAACGCGCGGCGAAGCGGATGTCCTGCTTGTCCACGCTCCAGCTGCGGAAGAGGAGCTTGTTAAGAGCGGCGATGCAATCAACCGCCAGAAGGTCATGTACAATGATTTCATCTTTGTCGGTCCTGCTGAAGACCCAGCTAAGATAAAGGGTTTATCTGTTGCAGAAGCATTGACGAAAATCACTGAATCAAAAGCTTCATTTGTATCACGCGGTGATGATTCCGGTACACATAAAAAAGAGCTGGAGCTTTGGAAGAAATCTTCCCTTGATCCAAAATCCTTAGGCGATGCCTATATTGAGACTGGCCAGGGCATGGGTGCAACACTCATGATTGCCTCAGAGAAAACAGGCTATACCCTGACAGATCGCGCGACATTTCTGGCGCAAAAGAAAAATATGCCTGACACTGAAATGCTGCTAGAAGGTGATGAAAGCCTGCTGAATATTTATCATGTTATGCAGGTCAACGATGATAAGCATGATAAAGTGAATGCAGAAGGTGCGAAAGCATTCGTGGAATTCATGATTGCTGAAGACACAAAAAACATCATCAAGGACTTTGGCGTGGATGAATACGGTGAGCCTCTCTTTTTCTTGTTCGAATAGGATCACTGGTAATATATAATCATAATATGCAGAAAATTCAGAAGGAAAGCCTGATTGCGCATGGAACTTTTACTAGAAGGATTAAAAAAAGCTATAGAGATGATTCTGTCAGGTGATCCGGAGATTCTTGAGATTACCTTGCTGACATTGAGGGTGTCGATTACAGCCGTATTGGTCAGCACATTGATCGGCATACCAACAGGGATGTTCCTGGGTCTCTCCCGTTTTCCAGGAAGGCGGTTCATACTTGCCATCATCAATATTGGCATGGGCCTCCCTCCGGTCGTTGCCGGCCTGTGGATCACCCTTTTCCTGTGGCGATCAGGCCCGCTTGGCGATTGGTCCTGGCTTTATACGCCAACAGCGATCATTCTCGCGCAGATCCTGGTTTCATTGCCAATTGTCACGGCGCTGACAAGCACGGCCTTCCAGCAGATCAATCCGAAATTGATCTTACAGGTGAAAGCGCTTGGAGCGACGAAAATCCAGCTTTACTGGATCTTGATGAAAGAGGTCAAGCTGGCGATTCTTGCAGCCATCATCGCCGGGTTCGGCCGGGTCATTGCCGAAGTAGGAGCTGCGATGATGGTCGGCGGCAATATTAGCGGCGAAACACGGATTTTGACGACTTCGATTGTCATGGAGGTATCGAAAGGCAATTTCGACATTGCCCTCGCGCTCTCATTCATCCTGATGACCCTTGCTTTCATCATTACATTCAGTTTGACTTATTTACAGCAAAGGAAGCGGAGCCTATGACCCCACTGATTACTGTAAAAGACTTAGAAGTGACGGCAGGTAAAAAGAAACTGCTTTCCATCCCCTATTTTGAGATTCAAGAGGGGGATGTCCTTGGGGTCATGGGACCGAATGGCGCAGGAAAAAGCACGTTTATTAAGGCGTTATCAATGCTTGAAAAACCGGCCCATGGATCGATTTTTTTAAAAGGTCGCGATATCACGGTTGACCTGACACTGGAGGCGCGGAGACAATTCGCTGTCGCGATGCAGCAGCCGCTCCTTCTTGATACGACTGTTTTCCACAACATTGCGGTAGGACTGAAACTTAGGAACCTTCCCCGCCAGGAAGTGAAAAACAAGGTCGCCTATTGGCTCGATAAATTCCAGATCGGCCATCTTGCCAAAAAGCAGGCTGCCCATCTGTCGGGCGGTGAGGCTCAGCGTGTCAATCTCGCACGGGCCATGGTGCTCGAGCCAGAAGTCCTGTTTTTGGATGAACCATTCTCAGCACTGGACTTCCCCACAAAGATCCAGTTGTTGAAGGATATCAAGTCGATCATCCAGCAGACGAAAACAACGACCGTTTTTGTCAGCCATGATCTTATGGAATTGAAATACCTGGCCGGAACGCTGGCGATCCTGATGGATGGCGAGCTGAAGCAGACCGGTCCGACAGAAGAAGTGTTGTCATCCCCCAACACATCGACATCCACTTTTATAAATGATTGGAAAAGCCTTCTCAATTAGATTGTTTCAAGCATGGCTGCAGAAAGCCATGCTGTTTTTTCGTTTGATGAAAATTAAATAATCGATTATCTTTAGCTATAAAAATCCGGATATAGTATGATTCAATGCGAGCATTATTTTTACATAAAGGAGTGTATATAATGAAATATGCAATCATCACAGGTGCTTCAAGAGGGCTCGGAGCTTCAGCAGCACAAAAAATGGTATCTGAAGGTATTCATGTGATTACTGTGTCCCGGAGTGAGAACAATTCACTAAAGCAGGCTGCGGAACAATCCGGGGCGGGATATACCCATCACAGCTGCGACCTTAGCTCCGAGATCCAGGTTTTAAGTATATTTGCCGCAATTGCAGATGATGTTTTTAAAAAGGCTGAAGCTGTTTATGTGATTAATAACGCTGGAATCATTGAGCCGATTGACGTTGCTGGAGAGCTCGATGGATCTTTAGTGCAGAAAAATATCCAGGTTAATCTGACGGCACCAATCCTGATCAGCAATTTATTTATACAAAAGGCAAAAAATGCTGGCACGAAATTGATCGTCGCTAATGTAACATCTGGCGCTGGTGAGAGGCCAATCCAGGGATGGAGCATTTATTGCAGCACAAAAGCCGCTGTCAACATGTTCACGATGACTGCAGGCCTTGAGCTTACGAACAGCGAAAGCAGCAGCAAGGTCATCGCCTTCAGTCCAGGTCTGATGGATACCGATATGCAGATGACGATCCGCTCTTCTTCTGAAGAATCATTCGCCGATGTAGATACCTTCAGGAATTACAAAGAAAGCGGCAGTCTCCGCAGCCCGGATACTGTTGCCGGAGCACTTGTAAATCTTGTATTGGCCGATGACCTCGAAAACGGAAGAATTTATAAAGTGAATGATTTGCTTTAGTATTTTGCATGTCCGGGATATAAAAGTATGAAGCTAAAAAGCGAAGGAGCAATCCCTCTTCGCTTTTTTTTCATTCACATATTCGTTTCCTTCGCCTGATCAATTCGCTCTTCTCCATGGGATTCAATGAAAAAGGGGATATTCATTTCAAGCAAAAGGTCCAGCAGTTCCTGTTTTTTCTTGATGTTGCTTAAGCCGATATTGAAAGCGGGGAATCCTGTACTGACATTCAATCTCGCAAGACGCTGTCCGCCTTTTGGCATCGAGTCGATGTACTTAGCTTCGTCAATTAAGATGATGCCCAAAGTGGCATTATTATGTACCTCGTATGGCAGGATCCCATCTATATCCTCCCATGGAATAAAACCAGGACCTGCTTTGCCTCGCAATGTCAGTCCTTTATCACTGATCGTCACATTCGCTTCTTTTTCAAAAAAAGTTTTTCCTAAAAATATCAGGCTCCATCCCAGTATGATGACCAGCGCTCCGAACAGGATCATCCCCATGCCATTTCCTTCTGGTTCGGACAGCATACTTATGAACCCGATAAAAAAACTAACGGTCACAAGTCCAATAACAGCAAAGAGAAATGCGATTCTTACCTTCGAAAAATGGAAAATCCCTCTCCATGTTTCTCCCCCTATTCTAATGTTCACTTGGATAAATTACCCATATTACCTATTTCTAAAACCAATTTATTCCATCTATAAATAAATTATTCTGCTCTGTTTTTGGATACTTTTTTAGTATGATGAAGGTAAGATTGATCATGGGAGTGGGAGTGGCATAAATGGATCGGATTTCTTTTAAAATCGGGGCAGTTTTTTTCATAACGATACTGCTGGTCGAAAGTGTCTTATTTTACTACCTTCATTCTTCTATCATCCATTCAAGGATTGACGAGGAGCTGGCTTCCCTGCAAACGCGTGGCAATAACCATCGTGATATTCTTGAGACTTCCTATACCCAGGAAACCATACACCATATTACGATCATGGAATCAAAGACGGATACCCATGTCATTATCACTGATCATACAGGCGCAATTGTTTCTTCATCGGTCCCGACCGATAACTCCATGAAGGATATCATTAGAGAAACTCCTTCTGATGTTCCGCGGGCTGGCACGATTTTAGAGGATGACTGGCAGGACAAGCAATATATAGCGTCAGTCAGTCCCCTAGAGAACAATGGTGCTGTTTATATGTTCAAGAACACCCAGCGCGTCCAGAGCCTTATTGCCAAGCTGAATAAACACTTCTGGCTTGCCGGTATCCTTCTGCTGATCTCAATGGCTCTGATTACCCTTTTTCTATCCAGGTTCATCACCAAGCCAGTCATTAGGATGAATGAAGCGACTTCCAAAATTCGCCAGGGCGACTATTCCGTTACTCTGCCCCGCCGTGGAAACGATGAATTGGGAGAGCTTTCAGAGTCGATTCAGGTACTGGCTGATGACCTGAGCCACATGAAAAGGCAGCGCAATGAGTTCCTCGCGAGCATTTCCCATGAACTGCGGACACCGCTCACCTATATAAAAGGGTATGCGGACATAGCGGGCAAAGCAGGAACATCAACAGAGGACAGAAGTCATTACCTGCAAATTATCCATGAAGAGGCAACGAAGCTTTCCGGTCTGATCAAAGGGTTATTTGACCTCGCAAAAATGGACGAAAACACTTTTACCATTCGAAAAGAACGTGTAGCGCTTTGTGAATTCATGCGTGGAATACACACGAGGATGGCACCATCTTTTAGCGAAAAAAATATCGCGCTTAATTTTGCCTGTCCTGGGGAAGTCTATATCGAGGCCGACCCAACCCGCTTTGAACAAATCATCATTAATCTGCTGGATAATGCAAGAAAGTATTCTGAAGAAGGCACTGCGACTTCAATGCAGGTTTTTAAAAAGAACCGCACAGTTCATATTATCGTGAAGGATGAAGGAAAAGGAATTCCCGAAGAAGACCAGGCCTGGGTTTTTGACCGATTTTACCGTGTCGACAAATCGCGGTCAAGTGCTTTGGGGGGTTCAGGGCTAGGGCTTGCAATCGTAAAAGAGCTCGTGGAAGCGCATGGCGGAAAAATCATTCTCAGCAGCGAGCTTGGCAAGGGCACAACTTTCGAAATCATTATCTGATTGGTTTTAAAATCCTGAAACATGGAATACATAACTAGAGGGGTGATGTCATTGAAACAAGTTAATTCGTTGGTGGAAATTGTTGAAGCTGTAAAGAAAGACAACAATGGCAATAAAGTCTTGCTCAATCAGCACGAAACCTCACGCTCCGCCGTCACTTTGGGTGACGAAGACACAGAATCCGGCACGAGGCTTCATGTGAAAGCAGTGTTGGACAACACACTCTACTACTCAGAAGTATTTACCGATGACACACTGTATGAGGAAGCAAACAGCCTGATACAGGAGCTTAAAGGTCTGGCAGAGGTTGAGTTAGTAAGCGAGGAAGAGATTGACCGACTAATTGAAAAGTGAGTGATAATGGGCAGCTGTGTGCAGGCTGCCTTTTTATTATGCCTAGCCTCGGTTAAAAAGTTTTTACATATTGCCACCCTTTTACCGGGAAAACTAAGATTGTACTCACTATAAGGAGGGTTTGTAATGACGAAAAAGTTCAATAAGGGCAGCAGAAACCAAAATTCTCCCAAGCTCGGGAACCAGATGGCCGAGTTTTCCGGCGAATTGACAAGCGGGGACAATAGCAAGGGAAACAAGCACAACAAAGATCAGAGTGATAAAACCGATCGTCACCACTAAAGTTCCAGAACAAAAAGCGCAAGCACCTCGTTCAGCCCCGACAAGCGCTGGAGGGACTGACAGTGAAGTCGTTCTTTGACTTAAATTGGCAGGACCGAAATCGATAAGTATAAAGTTCCTGGTGTACAAGGAAAAAAGCCGGCAAACAATTGCCGGCTTTTAGTCCATATCTGTCAGAATGGCTGTCTGGTTATTTAGGTTTGCAGGATCGACTCCGTTGCTTTCATTTTCATCATAAAAAGCCTCCTGGAGCTTCATGTTCGCTTCCGCTGTTTCTCTTTGTTCTTCTTCAGAACCTGGATTGACAGGCTTTGCGTTTGGATCGATATGAACAAACTTGTCCTTTTCCATGATGTATCCCTCCTGATGTTATTATCAGCCTTGGACTTTACTTTTACCCGCATTCTGGTTGAAGCGAACTGGAAAAATAAGGATTTACCTGCGGACAGAGGCTGCCATCCGGACATAAGTATGCCGTTTGCCGCGTACGACAATGGAATAGGCCATGATGTTCTCAGGTGACGCGATTCCTCCTGCCCCGGCGTCTCCAATATGGTAGAGGTCTGCACCAGCCATCTTGCTGTTCAGAGCAATTTGCTTGATTGTTTGTTCATCCGCCCCCTCCTGGCTTGTACCTGTCGTCAGGATTGCGAGTGCTCCTTTTTGGTGGACAAGCTCAACTAGCTTAGCAGTCTTTTCAACCGTGAACCCTGGTACTGTGCCTGGCGAGGGGATCAGGATAATGTCAGCACCTGCTTCGACAAAGGTATGCAAGGTTTCTTCCGTCATCATCGTGCTACCCGTCTCACCAGCCACCCCTGCACCATGCATCTTTCCCGCAATGATCAAACCATCTGGACCGAACGCTGCCCTGGCTTTCTCAATCGCCTTCGTGATCTCGGCATTCGTCACGCCTGTTTTGGGATTTCCTGTCAAGCAGACGAAATCGAAGCCAAGCTCCTTCGCTCTTTTAAGGGAAGTATCGGTAGCAATCCTTCCTTCAGGCAGCTGCTGGAGCGCCTCAAGCTTGTCCGCCTGGAGGTCGACCGGCTCAAGGTTTAAGCCCACCGGACGGCCAACAAGCTTCTTTAATTGGGCGACCACTTCCGACGGTTCTGCTTCTGGCAGGCTCTCAATCGAAGGATTCATTACATCAAAGAAGTTCACCAGGATCAGGTCAGCGCCGAATGCCGCCGCCAGTTCCGCATTCGTCACGGCAGGGTAAAACGGCGAGAATGCTCCGATTACCTCAGATAAAATCGTCCGTCCCTCCGATGCAATGATGGCCTTTTTCAAATCCTGTCCCGTCATTTTTTCAAAATCAGATGCTGTGCAGTCCAACAGACGTTTCATGATCATATCCCTCCATTTTATGTATTGGCTATGTTTCTATTTTTCCGTTTGTATTTTGTTCCATTCCAGAATATTAAATTGACCGGGCATAGTAAAACGGTAAGCTAGCTGCTTTTTCCTCTTTGCATGGTCATTAGGAGCCTTATAAAGACCACCTTGCTTCATTTTTCCTCTTTGCATGGTCATTAGCGGTCTTATAAAGACCACCTTGCTTCAGTTTTCCTCTTTGGATGGTCATTAGCGGTCTTATAAAGACCACCTTGCCTCAATTTTTCTCTTTGCATGGTCATAAGCGGTTGTTATAAGGACGATCTAACATAATATTTGCGAATCATCTATGAAAAAAACTTGGCGGTACGATTACCGCCAAGCCTGCTTCTTATTGAAACGTATAAACTTTTACACTCAGATTAGTGTCTAGCTGCGGCTCCTAACTCCTCGAGACGTTTGTCTAGGTTCGCCTCCTAGAAACTCCGAAACTTCAACTCCGCCGGCAGAAGCAAAAAGCGCTTCTTTGTCGGAGTCTCCAGTTTCTGTGTTTCTGAGCAGTCGGCTATACTTTTCGATTTCAGTCCTGCCAATGAAGTCAAAGAGCAACTTCACTTATCAGGCCCTCTAACGATTGTCGGAGTTGGGCAGTCGCCTCCGCTTTTCTATTTCCGCTTCATCTCATTGGCCAAAAACTCTACATCGGTTCCTACAATGACTTGAAGGTCTGTTTTATTTAGTTTTAATACACCTTTTGCTCCCAGGCGCTTGAGCTCTGCTTCATTTACTTTTGTCATATCATCGACTTTTAATCGAAGGCGTGTGACGCAATTGTCCAGCTCCTTGATATTGCTTTTGCCGCCTAATGCTGCAAGATAGTGATCTCCAAGCTCTGCGTAATTGCCTTTTGAAGCACCGCTATCTGTGAACTCGCCTTCAACCTCGTCTTCACGTCCTGGAGTCTTGAGGTCAAGCTTGATGATCAGGAAGTAGAAAATCACGAAATACAGAACCGCGTAAACGAGGCCGACACCAAGCAGCAGCAATGGCTTTTGCGCGATTCCATAATTCAGCACATAGTCGATTGCACCGGCTGAGAATCCGAATCCATGGTGGATATCCAGCATGTAGGTGATGGACATGGCCAAACCAGTCAACACAGCGTGAATTCCATAAAGTACAGGAGACAGGAACATGAACAAGAATTCGATAGGCTCCGTAATCCCTGTCAGGAAGGATGTGAACGCTAAACCGACAAGCGCGCCGGCAGTAGCCTTTTTGCGCTCCTTTTTCGCCGCGGCAATCATCGCGAAGGCTGCAGCTGGAAGGCCGAACATCATGACTGGGAAGAAACCGTTCATGAATATTCCAGCTTTAGGATCACCTGCGAAGAAACGGTTCAGGTCACCTTTTACAATATCCCCTGCCGCATTTGTGAATTCACCAAATTCAAACCAGACGAGCGTGTTCAGGACATGGTGAAGACCCATTGGAATCAATAAACGGTTCAAGAAACCGAATACGCCTACTCCAACCGCACCCGCGCCAACAATCCATTCACCGACATTGTTGATGCCCGCTTGGATTGGCGGCCAGACATAGCCGAAAATACCGGCTAAAACAATCATCACCAATGAAGTGATGATCGGAACAAAACGTTTGCCGCCGAAGAAGCCGAGCCAGTCCGGCAGTTTGATATCATGAAAACGGTTGTATAGCAAGCCAGCGATGACTCCGGATAAAATCCCGCCAAGCACGGCCATATTGATCTCTTCATTGACAGCACCTGCGCCCTTTGTCAAAACAAAATAGCCAATCGCTCCGGCTAGACCGGCTGCACCGTGCCCATCCTTCGATATACCGACTGCCACACCAATCGCGAATAATAATGCAAGGTTGGCAAAAATTGCGTCACCTGCCGCAGAAATAAAAGCAATATCCAATAAGTCCGGCTGCCCAAGACGCAGCAATAGTGCAGCTGCAGGCAAAACTGCGATGGGAAGCATCAACGCCTTCCCGATCCTTTGTAAGAATCCTAGCACCTTCAACACCTCTTCCATTAAAATGCAAGTGCTTACATTTATCCGTGGACCTTGTAGAAATTTGTAAACACATCCCTAGTTTAACACTTCGACTCCCTAAAGAATACCCTAAAAAAGACTATTTTTTTTTAAGAGATGAGCTCTCCTTTCTTCAGTTCGTCACCCTCGAAACCTGGACAGGGTTGATACTTATAGCTTATTCACTTATTTTTATAAAATTCCGATATGGCGGGCTGGCAATTAAAGAAACAAAAAAACCCGCATTTCTGCAGGTTCATCCAAATCTCACAAGGCATTTGCCTTTGTATTGCGTGAGCAGCGGTCCAGGCGTGAATACCTGACAATTCCCATAACGGCTCCGGCAACCTCCACTACCTCGCCATTGTTCATGACAGGCATGAGCGAAATCGCATACGTATTTCCGCCAATTTCAATTTCAAAAACAATCTTCTCATTATTTTTCCAGACACAGTCATAATATCGTTCAATTCTCCCTGCTTTTTCTGGCAGGAATTCACCAAGGGTCTTGCCATTGATTTCATTCGGGGTGAAGCCAAGATCGTCCAGCAGCCCGCCGCCGACAATGTGGTGAATGAAATCATTTCCCTGTTTTGACAGCTTGAAAATGACCCCATAGTGGCTATGGATCATTTCCCCGGTTTCCCTCCATAACTTTTCGGGAGGGTCCTTCAGGAAGCTGTCGTCCGTAATCGTCGAAAAGTAGAAGCCTCTCATGATGAAAAAGTAGCCAATCACCTTGTATAAATGCCCAGTAAAATTATCGATATCATAAACACTCTGGTAGATGGTGAACACGAGCTCAGATAAAAAAAGAAACGTGAATGCCAGCGCCACGTAAAGATGCTGACCGTTCTTGCCTTCATTATAAAAGTAAAGCGATATGACAATAGAGATGAAATGAAGGAAACTGACACCGTATTCTATGAGATTTTTCAAGATGGTTGTCCCTTTGCCTTCAATGACGAGCAGCGGAAGGCTTTGTTCATACTTGAAAATCACGAACATGATGACACCTATAACCGCTGAACAAATTGCCAGGCAGATACGCCTTGGATCCTGCCTCAGCTTGCGTTCGGGCAGGACAAGGACAAGCACTATCATCAATGATTCAATGCTTCGTGCCGAAACCCAGAACCATGTCGCCTTTGCGATCGAGCTTTCGGTTATAAAAAAAGGCATCCCTTTGAATGTGAGTGTATGCAATAAGTCGAGCATTCCGACTATGAAAAATAAAAAGCTCAGCATCAGGATTTTTCGCGATTTCGAAAGACCGAAAACTTTCCAGCCGTATGAAAAGATCGAAAAGGAAACAGCAATACTGAAAAATTCCAAGATCGTATGGATGGCAATATAATTTTCAGGATTCAAATAGGACGAAAGGTCGGCATGATAGAGATGGATCAGCATCAAAAGCATGACCGCAGCTACAGTATAAACGAGAAACCTTCCCTCCGACATGCTCTTCTCCATTTTGCTCACCTGCTTAGGGAGGATATAAGTTACCTTTATTATAAGCACCATCCGCGCCCCTTGCTTAGCGTACATATAGCCGTTTTGTGAATATTGACAATTCCGGTTAAATACATATTAGGGTTTTGCTATTTCTCTTTTATTCGGTAAAGTGGTAGTTAGATACATTTGAAGGACGTGTAATCATGAAAGTGAAAGAACTTTTACCCCGTTTTAGCGTGCCTGTCTTCAAGGGTATTGCCTTAACCCTGGTTCTGGCACTGGCCGCGCGCTTGATCGCTGGCCTTACATTCTTCGCGATCCTGGGACAGCTTGTCATTGCCATCATGCTTGGAATGATATGGCGGGCGTCTGTTGGAGTGAACAGCGGACTGTTGGAAGGTGCCTCATATTCCAGCAAAAAGCTGCTTCGGCTCGGGATCATATTGCTTGGATTCAGGCTGAATCTCTATGATATATACAATGCCGGAACAACGGTGTTTTTTATCGCATTCGCGAACCTTACCTTCGCTTTAATTGCTGTTTATGGATTAAGCCGGCTTTTTAAGGTGGAAAAAAGGCTTGGCATCCTGACCGCCTGCGGGACTGCGATTTGCGGAGCTGCCGCTGTCGTCGCCATCGCACCAGTCATCAAGGCAAATGAAAAAGAAACGGCTGTTGGGGCAGCCAATGTTGCTGTGCTTGGAACGATTTTCACCATTCTTTATACCTTGGTATTCTCTTACCTTGATTTGCATGCTCTCGATTATGGGGTTTTTGCAGGAGGAACCTTGCATGAAATTGCCCATGTTGTTGCTGCTGCTGACCCGGCCGGCCAGGCTGCACTCGACCTCGCTATTATCGTAAAATTGACCCGGGTTGCGCTGCTTGTTCCGGTAGCTATTTTAATAGGTTTCTTGATCCAGCGTAAGGAAACCGGTGACGCTGGTAAAAAAATGACTCTGGCTAACCTCCCGATTCCCTGGTTCATCCTTGGATTCCTAGCGGTGAGCGCATTCAATACGACAGGAGTTGTCAGCGATGGCACCGCGTCTGCCATCGTCAGCCTCGCCTACTTGCTCATCGGCATGGCCATGGCAGGACTTGGGTTGAATGTTGACTTTAAGTCTTTCCGGCAGATGGGCGGAAAGGCATTGTCTGCAGGACTTGCCGGGTCTGTGCTGCTTTCGGTGTTTGGGTATTTGTTGGTTGTGATCTTGCTGTAGATGGAGATTTTTACGGAGATTCGGAGTTTTTAATGAAGAAAGTTTTAGACCCCTGGGTCGACTTCGGACAAAGTTCCATGAAAAATTCGCGGTTTTATCCGAACTCTACTTCACGACAAAGTAGAATATAGATCCCCAGTCAATGCAAGGCGAAGAGCTGTCCGAATCACGTTTATTTCGGACAGCTCTTATTTAGATGAACAGTATACCTTCAAACTCAATAGTCAATCCACAAATATCTTCCCAGGATTCAGAATACCGTTCGGATCGAGGGTTCTCTTGATCGACCTCATGACATCATAGGCAGCGCCATGCTCTAGTCGTTGGTATTTCGCTTTCCCCAGGCCGACACCATGTTCACCGGTGCAGGTGCCTCCGCGCTTCAATGCGTAGTGGACGATTTCTTGATTGATCCGTTCGCCTTCTTTTACTTCATCGTGATTTTCCTTGTCCATCAGCAGCAGAACGTGATAGTTTCCATCCCCGACGTGGCCGACGATCGAGCCTTCAATTGCAGAAGCATCGATCAATTCACGGGTGTGGAGGATCGCCTCGGTCAGTTCAGAAACCGGAACGCTGACATCCGTCAGCATGATGCTTTTCTTGCCGGCTGTATGTTTGTAGGCGTACAGCAAATTATGCCTTGCGTCCCAAAGCTGGTTCCGTGCCTTTGAGTCTGCCTCGAATTGGAAGTCCGAACATCCATGGTCCTTCAAAATTTCAGTGGCAAACTCTACATCCTGGGCAAGTCCTGCCTCGTTGCCATGGAATTCCATAAACAGCGTCGTGCTTTCTTCATAATCTGTTTCCATGAATTCATTCACTTTTTTTACCGACTCTGCATCGACGAACTCTATCCGTGCCACAGGTATGCCGCCGGCTAAAATGCCAACCACGGCATCGACGGCATTTTTCACAGATGGAAAAACTGCCCGCCCCGCGGTAATCGCCTCTGGGATGCCATATACTTTCAGCGTAAGTTCAGTGATGACACCAAGCGTTCCTTCCGAGCCGACAAACATGCCGTTCAAGTGGATTCCTGAAGATGACTTGGCTGCAAGGCTGCCAGTATGGATGATGTCACCGTTCGCAAGCACAACCTCAAGGTCCCGCACCTGGTCGCGCATGATGCCGTACCTGACCGAAGTTGTGCCGCTCGCATTTGTGGCCGCCATCCCGCCAAGCGTCGCATCAGCTCCAGGATCGACGGTAAAAAACAATCCATACTTTTTCAGCTCTTTATTCAAGACCGACCTCGTGACCCCAGGATGGACTTTCACAAGAAAATCGCTTTCCTTCACTTCGACGATGGCATTCATCTGTGAAAGGTCAAGGGAAATCCCGCCATTCACCGGGATTACATGTCCTTCCAGACTCGTTCCCAAGCCGAATGGCACAACAGGAATTTTCCGCTCGTTCGCGAATTTTAGCACCTTGCAGACATCCTCTTTATCCTGCGGGAATACAACAACATCCGGCAGGCGCGGTTCGTGATATGACTCATCCCGTCCATGAAGCTCCAAAACCGTTTCATTAACCGTCACCAGTTCTTCATCTACGACTGTCTTCAATTCTTCTATGTAGCCTGCCAAGTCAATCTCTCCTTCTAAAATGTTATGGCCCTTGGTTTTTCGCATTTCAGACTCTTGCTTTACCGGATTATCCTTTAGGAACCCATGTATCTCGCATAATAGTTTTTTGCTTTTACCGGATTATCCATTATGAACCCAGGGTCTTGAATAATAGTTTTTTGCTTTTACCGGATCATCCCTTAGGAACCCATGTATCTCGCATAATACGATTTTGCTTTTACCGTATCATTCGTGCCATGGATGAGGACCCTTCCATCTTGGAAAATGACCATTGTGATTTCTTTGTCCGGCATGAAGCGGAGCAAAAATGGATTGCCTTTGACCTCGCCACTATTTTTCAGGGTGCTGGCGAGTTTCTCCAGGTCCTGTTTCGTTTTATTCCGCGGGTTGATCTGGATTGTGTTCCGGCCGCATAAGGATGCATAGTTAATTTGCTGGTCGGAGGACCGGTCCAAGAATTCGTAATTGTGGTGGACGCATGCGGGGCATTCTGGATTGCGCCCCTGGCTGACGTCCATTTGCAAAAAGGAGTTGTACCAGATATCCATCTGTTCAAGATTAGGATTCGACTCTGCCCCCACGAGCAGCTTGAGTGCCTCGACTGCTTCGAAGGATCCAATGATATCCGTAATCGGTGAAAGTACACCGATGCTGTCGCATGTCTCCCCCAGTCCAGCAGGAACGGATGGAAATAAACATCTGTAGCAAGGGGTTTCCCCCGGTTTGATGGCGGCGAACATCCCTCGTGAACTGACTGCCCCGCCATACACCCACGGAATGCCGTGCTTGACGGCAACATCATTAATGAGATAGCGGGCCATGAAATTATCGGTTCCATCGACAATCACATCAAAGCCTGCAAGCAGATCCTCTGCGTTGTCGAGCGTTAAGTCTGCGATGATTGGCTCTATTTTTACCTCTGAATTGATCTTTTTAAGTTTTTTTTCAGCGGCAATGACCTTCGGCAGGTTCTCACGTGCGTCATCCTCATCATAGAGAGTCTGGCGCTGAAGGTTGGAAAGCTCCACAAGGTCACGGTCGATAATTCGTACCTGCCCGACACCTGATCGGACCAAATGGTTGGAAATCACCGTTCCCAGCGCGCCCATGCCGACGATGACAGCAGAGCTTTTTACTAACTTCTCCTGCCCTCCACTTCCAATTGGCTGGAATAAAATCTGCCTTGAATAACGCTCCAAATCTTTCATCCATATCCCCTCATTTCTATTTCATTATATCTTTAAATAAAGCTTTTTTTTAGGCTGAATTTTCACTATACTTAAAATTAAGAGGAAAATAGGCCTCTTGTATTATTTTTTATCCATATCAAATGAAAGAGGTGGATTAGTTAAGATGAATTTTGGGGGATTTAAAAACAAAGAAGTCGTAGTTGACTTGTCAAATGGCACTGTCGATTACCGAGGCATCAATGAAGACGACGTGAAAAAGTATGTCGGCGGCCGTGGTCTTGGGGTTAAGTATGTTCTTGACAACGGACCTGAAGTAGAGCCTTTGTCAGAAGAAAACATCCTGTGCATCATGACAGGGCCTATAACAGGTTCACGTTCATCTATGAGCGGACGTCTGGCAGTCGTGACGAAGTCTCCATTGACTGGCACGGTTACTGACTCGCACATGGGCGGATGGACAGCAGCCCGTTTGAAGTGGGCCGGAATCGACAACGTCATTTTCAAAGGCAAGAGCGACAAGCCTGTATACCTTTATATCGAAGACGGCAAGGCAGAAATCCGCGACGCTTCTCAATTGTGGGGATTGAGCACGCGCGCGACTGTACAGTCTTTAAAAGATGCACATGGCGAAGAAAATTTAAGCGTTATGACAATCGGCCAGGCTGGCGAAAACGGCGTGCGTTTTGCCGGTTTCATGAACGAGCATGACCGTTCTGCGGGACGGGGCGGTACTGGAGCGGTTGCCGGTTACAAAAAATTGAAAGCAATCGTCATCAAAGCTGCACAAAAAGGCAACATGCCTGAGCCGGCACAAAAAGACGAATACAACCAGGCGAACAAGAAAGCGGTTAAAGCGATTCTTGAAGGCGGCCTGACTGCTCCTAACAAAGGCGGATTGTCCGTATATGGAACAAACGTCCTTACCAACTTGATCAATGAAGTGGGAGCGCTTCCAACTCGCAACTCTCAATTGACACACTGGGATGAAGCAGAAAAGCATTCTGGCGAGTGGGTTAACGAGCATCTGCTTGTTGCCAACAACACATGCCACGCTTGCCCGGTCGGCTGTAAGATCGAAGTTGAAGTCAAGGAAGGCAAATATAAGACTCGCGTAGAAAGCTTTGAGTTTGAATCTGCATGGGCACTTGGTGCGAACAGCGGATTGAGCGACTCTGAAGCGATTGCATACTTAATCGATATCTGTAACGAATACGGCATGGATACAATCGAGCTTGGCCACGCCATCTCTGTCACAATGGAAGCCTATGAAAAAGGCATCGTTGACGAGAAGCTTGATTGGGGCGACGCTGACGGCATGATTGAAATCGCTCGCAAAATCGCATTCCGTGAAGGCTTCGGCGGCATCCTTGCTGAAGGTCCTGCACGCGCGACTGCTGCATGGGGCGTTCCTGAACTCTCTATGTCAGTAAAAGGCCAGTCCATCCCGGCTTACGATCCACGCGGTATCCAGGGTATCGGCCTTGGCTATGCGACAAGTAACCGTGGTGCCTGCCACCTTCGCGGCTACACAATCGCATCTGAAATCGCCGGCATTCCTGAGCCAACAGACCGTACAGTAGCAGAGGGCAAGGCCGAGCTTCTAAGCGTATTCCAGAACCTGCTTTCATTCTCTGACTCTATGAATATCTGTAAGTTCTCTTCATTCTCTGAAAATGCAGAGCATTATGCTGAGCAATACAGCACAATGACTGGCATTCCGATGTCAGCGGATGATGTCATGCTAGCAGGCGAAAGAATTTACAACCTTGAGCGTTACTACAATAACCTGGCTGGCTTCAACAAGCGTGAGGACGACTTCCTGCCAAAACGCTTCACTGAAGAAGGCGCTTCTGGAAACAGTGAAGGACTTGTCTCCCGCATGGATATCATGCTTGAAGACTACTATAATGTCCGCGGCTGGAAAGATGGCGTTGTTACAGAAGAAAAACTTCGCGAACTGGGCATCATCGGCGAAGAAACAGCTCCGGCTACAGAGGAAGTATAATAGATTTGAAGGAAACCAGGCAGAAATTGCCTGGTTTTTGCTTTAAATGGATCAAAAAGTGATGTACGAAAATCTTTTATAGCGGAACTTTCATTTTTTATAGCGGGATTTTTGTTTTTTTATCTGGATTTTTATTTTTATAGCGAGTTTATTGTTTTTATAGCGAGTTTTTCCTTTTTATAGCGACTTTATCACTTTTATAGCGACTTTACCGTTTTTATAGCGACTTTTTCATTTTTATAGCGAACTGGAAAAAACAGCTGATTTTTTCCAGTAAGGCTCATTTCGTAAACTTTGTTGCTTTCTCAAACAAAAGTAAAAACCGGCACCTGGGTTTTTAAGAGTACTAAAGTAATCTTTCTTCAGAAGTCTCCTCGAAAGGAGCCCCGATACCTTTTTTAGCGCGATTATAGAACATGTACGAAATGGAACACTCAATGCGAAAGCAGCCTCCAGTAAAATAAAAAAGGCTCCGGCATTAATCTGCCGAACCCTTAACTATCCGCCTACCCGAGTTGTTTTATAACGGTAATTTTTGATCAGTTGTTCGAGCTCACCCATGGTTTCTGCCGCAAAGCGGATATGTACTGCATTGACGATGAATGTTTTTGTAAAAGCAAGCTCATCCTCACTTATGATTTCTGCTCTCCATCCTCCCGCCTCATACACAAACGGGAAGGAGTCGGTCACGAGCCTGCCGCCCAGTTCTTCAAAGTACATTCCAAGGTGATCCAGGTTAATTCCGCGGAATTCTAGTATTCTATCAACCATATCAGCCACCGGCAACCGGAGGGAACAGCGCGAACTGGTCGCTTTCTTTTACATACGTTTGAAGGTCCTGGTCATGGACGATGTTTCGGCCATTGATGTAGACATGCACAAATGGCTTTAGCGACTTTTCTTCTGTAAAAATCTCTTCGTGCAAATCCGGGAACATTTCGCACATTTTATCAAGCACGTCCATTACCCGGTCTCCATCAGGCTTCACTTCGACTGTCACGCCTCCGCAAATCTCCCTGAGATTAGCAAATACCTTAACCTGCATCCTAAACGCCCCTTTCTCCTTACCTTAATAATAAATTGAAAAATGAAAAATGTCATTAGCTCATTCAGCAGGGGCTCTTCACTCTCATTTACGATTTTTTATTCACTATTTCTGAGAATTGTCTGATCATTGGAGTGTTTTCAGCATCTGTATCGGTCACAAGATAAAATTCCCTTTCGTATGGTTCAAACATGTCGACGATTTTAATGCGCCCAGCTCTTTGTGCAGGCATAGCCGCCAGCCTGGAAATAAAACTGATGCCCAGCCCTGCTTCAACTGCAGCGATTACGGATTCTGTGCTTCCGATGGATACGGCAACTGTCAAAGCTTCAAACGACAGGCCTTTTTCTGCTAAGTAATGCTCCATCATTTTGCGGGTGCCCGACCCTTCTTCACGGAGGACGAAATCATATTGTTGAATTTGTGAAAAATCCGCTGATTCCGTTTGGACTAATGGGTGGCCGTCTGGCGTAACTAAAACCAAAGAGTCCTTGGCAACTGGGTTGCTCTTTAACAATCGGGATTCGACCTTCATCCCGATGATCGCAGCATCAATCTGGTGGTTCTGCAGTTTTTCAAGGACCTTTTTCGAATCACCGATTTCGATTTTGACATCCACTTTCGGAAAAAGGCTGCGGAACTTTTTAACCCAGCCGGGAAGCAAATAGGTTCCCGGTATGGTACTCGCCCCAATTGTCAGTGTGCCTGTCAGGGTACCCTGGAATTCGCCGAGTTCGCCCTCCAGCACCCTCCACCGCTTGGCAATATCCTTTGCCGCTGTATAAACAAGCATCCCTGCAGGAGTCGGCCTGATTCCTGCCGCTCCCCTGTCTAGCAGTTCAAATCCCAGCTCATCTTCCAGGCTTTTGATTTTCAGGCTGACAGATGGCTGTGAGCTTTTAAGCGCAGCCGCTGCTTCAGAAAAACTATTTTTTTCGACAACCATTATGAATGCCTCAAGTTTTTTCAGATTCATGGCATTTCTCCAATTTCAGACATATTATATAATCCAATATTAATACGAATTGCCCTGATATGGACAATAAATTTAAGTTGAAAAGATTTTATTAGACATTTTAGGGGATACTGACGTCAATGTGTCTATTAAACAGGGCTTCTTAGACATTTTGAAGAAAACGGGCTTCAAAATTGTCTATTAAGCAGGGCATTCCGAGGGTATCGGGCTTAAAATGAAAAACTTTCCTTGGCTAATAGTATTGACATATCATTATCTGAATATTAATATAGTTCTTGTTAATATATTTTACAATAATAAAATCGATGACGAGAACACGTCCTTTATGGAACCTGATCCCCAGAGAGCCGGTAATTTGCTGCAAGCCGGTGTTCAGATTATAGAGGAACATCATCTCTGAGATGCAAAGCTGAAACCAAGTTGCAGTAAGCTTTGCCGGCTGGTCCGCCGTTAAACGGAACACGTATGATGGTACGTTGATGAGAGCCGCATGTTTGTGCGGAATCAGGGTGGTAACGCGAGCGCAACTCGTCCCTATTATTAGGGGCGAGTTTTTTGTTTTTCATTGTATAACATTCCGTTCAGAAGTTCCTATACTCTCAGTGCCAGAACATTATATTAGGAGGAGAAAAAGAATGGGAAGCTTAAGGGGTAAAGAAACACTCACAATCGGTCTTATGTTATTTGCATTATTTTTTGGAGCAGGGAATCTGATTTTCCCGCCGTTCCTGGGGCAGGAAGCAGGGGCGAATTTTTGGCCAGCCATGCTTGGTTTTGTTGTAACCGGAGTTGGACTGCCATTATTGACTGTTGTTGTCATTTCGATGGCTAAGGATGGTATAAAAGAAATCGGCTCTAAGGTACACCCAGTTTTTGCAATCGTTTTCAGCGCTGCAGTGTATTTATCGATCGGACCTTTCTTCGGAATTCCAAGGAGCGCCAATGTCGCTTTTGAAATGTCCGTTAAGCCGTTCCTTGGGGAATCCGGACTGAATTCCACAGCACTTTGGCTGTTTACACTTGTCTTTTTCGCACTCGTTTACTGGGTTACGTTAAACCCTTCAAAAATGGTCGAACGGATTGGAAGCATCCTGACGCCTGTTTTGCTTGCGGCGATCGTCCTGCTCGTGATTGGCAGTTTTTTCAAGCTGGAAGGTTCGTTTGGACAGGTATCTGAAAAATATACTTCAGCTCCATTTGCTACGGGATTCCTGGAAGGGTACCTGACGATGGATACCATTGCTGCATTGGCCTTTGGTATCATTGTGGTTGGAGCTATCCAGCAGAAAAAAAAGCTGGAACGCAAGCAGGTTGTAAGGGAAACAATGAAAGCTGGCGTAATCGCTGGCATCGGATTAGCTTTTGTATATGTAACAGTCGGCCTTCTTGGTGCAAAAATAGCCTCAGTTGGTGAATACGAAAATGGCGGTGCCATTTTAACAGAATCAGCAAAGCTGATGTTCGGGGCGCCAGGCATGCTGCTACTCGGTTTGATCGTAACGCTTGCCTGCTTCACAACGGCAGTTGGCCTTGTAGCCGCGACAAGCCAATTTTTCGCCAAAATGATGCCAAAGGTTCCTTATAAGACTTTCACACTCGTTGTGACAGTGTTCAGCTTATTGATCGCGAATCTTGGCCTCAACCAGATCATTTCGATTTCGGTACCAGTGTTGATCGTCCTTTATCCGATCACGATCGTCCTTGTCATCCTCTCCTTCCTTGACCGTTTCTTCAAGGGGGCACGCGGAGTCTATGTGGGAGCAGTTTTTGCAACAGCACTAGTAAGTGTAGTTGACGGTTTGAAGACATTCGGTGTTGAGTCAGAGGCACTCGGATCACTTCTAAAATCATTGCCGCTATATGCGGAGGGACTAGGCTGGCTGCTGCCTGCACTTGTTGGCGCACTTGCCGGCTGGGCCTTTGACAGGCTTGTTCCATCTAAAGAGTTAAAGGCGGCCTCAGAATAATAGGACTGAAATGGACCGGGCGTGAAGTATGCCCGGTCCATTATTTTTTATATGGAGAGTTCTTCCCACTCCGGCCTTAGGATTCCCATATTGATTCGGTCGTAAATTTTGCCATCACGATGGACCCCTTGCCTCACCCTGCCTTCGATTTGAAAGCCAGCTTTCTGGTAGGCACGGATTCCCCGCTTATTATATTCAATGACATCCAGGCCGACACGGTTCAGGTTCAGTTCATGAAAGGCATAGCGAAGAATCAGCTGCAGCGCTTCGGAACCATACCCTTTACCACGGTCATTGGCGTTGCCGATGCCCATTGCGAGCATTCCAGCCCGATTATTCCATTCGATGCTGTGGATGACGATAAATCCAATCAGCCTGTCATCCTCGATCGTCCGTACGCGGAAGTAAAAGCTATTCGAACTCGGCTCACCCTCACCTTCAAAATGTTCAACCGGGCGGGGAATCGCAATATCGGTGTCAACATTTCTCAAATATTCCGGGTCTTCATCCCAGGAAGCGATGATATCTGTATCCCCTTCCCTTTTTGCTGTAAGCTTTAGCGTTTGGCCGCGAAAAAGATTCTTTGTCATTATTTTTTCTCCTATTTTAGTATTGTTTTCACCTCTTCATCTGAAAAAACCAAGCTATATATACGCAATATACTATCCCCTTTAAGTTTGATATTTCCATCTTATGGTTTCCGCGCGTTTTAGGCAATAAAAATTATTGTAAGTTTTATGTTCGATGTATAAAGGTATAATCCAAACAAAATCTAAAGATAACAATTTTACAGGAGGCTGCTATGACACTAAATATCAAAATCTACTCTGATTACGTTTGACCATTTTGCTTTTTGGCGGAGTTTCCGCTAAAGGAAGCGATAAAGGGGAAGGATGTCCGACTTGAATGGATGCCTTTTGAATTGAGACCCTATCCGAACAAAACACTGAAGCCTGAAGAACACTATCTGCAAAGCACCTGGAAGCAATCCGTCTACCCAATGGCTGAGCGGATGGGCATCGACATTGTCCTTCCGGATGTGTCTCCCCAGCCATATACGCATCTGGCATTCGAGGGCTATCAGTATGCGAAGGAGAAAGGAAAAGGAAATGAGTATAACGACCATATGCTCCGTGCTTTTTTCCAGAGAGGGCTGGATATTGGGGATGTCGAGGTATTGACGATGCTTGCTGAAGAGATCGGCCTGGATAAAACGGAGTATCGTGAAGCACTGGAAACAAGGAAATATAAAGAGGCACATCAGCAGGCTCTTGACCATGCATATAACGAGGTTGATATAACCGCTGTCCCCACCTTCATCATTGGTGACAGGGTCGTTCCGGGAATGAGGTCGAAAGAAGCGCTGGAACAAGTGATCAACTCCGAGATTGAAGACTCGGACGGTGGGTTATCATGCGGAGTGGATGGATGTTAAAGCTAAAAAGGGCAGCCACAATGTGTGGACTGCCTCTTTTAAAATATAAAATGTATAAAATTCAACTTCGAGAATTGTCCAGCTTCAGCGCCTAGCCCCTCGAGTCGCTTCGGTCTGCCCAATGAAGTCAAAGAACGACTTCACTGGGCAGACCTCCAGCGCTTGTCGGGGCTGACCAAGGCGCTTACGCTTTTCTTACTATGCCCTTTTAAACGGCCACCAGTTTGCTTCGCCAAAGTTCTTTACCAGTACAGGGATGAACAACGGCAGCATGATGAATGCATATAAGAACAATCCAACAAGAAGGATTGATGCGATTTGCAGCAGGGACATCATGCCTGATGGCATCATTGCCGCGAATGTTCCGCCGAGGATGACAGCCGCCGAAATGATGACTGTTCCCATCTTCTTCATCGATAGCAGCATGGCTTCAGAGATTGATAGATTCTTATATTCATTGAAACGGTCCATCAAGAAAATGCTGTAGTCGACTCCAAGGGCAACAAGGATGACAAAGGCGAAGAACGGTACTGCCCAGCTGATGCCTGAGTAGCCAAGGATATCAACATAGATGACCTCGTTGACTGCCATCGCTGTATAATAGGTTAAAATCAGTGAGCCGATAATGTAGATTGGCATGATGATCGAGCGGAACAGGAACACCAGGATGATCCCGATCCCCACCAGCATCAGGATGACCGTCCGCGAGTAATCCTGGCCGGACATCGTATCAAGGTCGGCGTTCGTGCTGGTGATGCCGCCAATTGCCAAATCTGCGTTCTCAAGCTTCGTCCCTTTCGTCGCTCGCTCGACTGCTTCCTCGATTTCAGCAACCTGAGCCATCGCTTCATTTGAATAAGGATTCGCTTCGAAAATAACGTCCATCGTCATGACTTTGCGGTCGTTTGACATATAAACATCGAATACCTGGGTGAATTCTTCACTCTCAAGTACATCAGTCGGCAAATAGAAGCCATTGGAATCCGATTCAGCCAGGCCATCCAGATACTCCTGTGCAGAGCCAAGGCCTACAGATACCTGGTTCAACCCGTCCGTACTCTGGCTGAGACCATCTGTAAGCTGTTCAAGCTGGCCTCCCAGACCGCCAAATCCGGCAAGCAGCTGCTGCTGTCCGGCATTGATTCCGGTTAGGCCATTCGTCAGCCTAGGAAAGTTATCGACAATCTGTCCTTGCCCGTCAGCTAGCTGATTTAATCCTGACTGCTGCTCTTCGATTCCGTCGATGAGCTGCTGGAGGCCAGGACCGAAGTTTGCCTGCTGTGCCAGAGCTTCGGCAAAGGCATTGTTTGCTTTGGCCATCCCGCCGGTCAGCTGAGGCAATTGCTCATTAAGCTGCTCCAAGCCTGCTGAAGCTTTTGCCAGCTCACCTTCCAGATAGCCAATCTGGTCTTTGATTTGCTGATAGTTTTCGTCTGCTTGTAACGTTTGGTCTCTCTGTTCCAAATAACCAAAAAGCTGGCCATTGGCCTGTGAGATCCCGCCTGAGAGTTGGGCAATCCCATCTCCAGCCTTTTTGTAGCCGGCTTCCAGCTTTGCCAGACCTGTCTGCATCTCAACATATTTTCCCTGAAGGTCCTTATACCCAGCAAGCAATGCCTCGGCTCCCGCCTTAGCTTCTGCTAAGCCGGCCTGAATCTGGTCAGAACCAGCAGACCCCTTGCGGATGCCGTTTTCGATTTTTTCCAGGTTGGTCTGGATTTCACCAAGACCTGACTTAATTTCGGTCGTTCCATTGATTAACTGGTTAATGCCATCAGCTGTACTATCCAGTTCCGGAGCTGATTTGGACAGTTCAGATTCTGCTTCCTGAAGACCTTCGCTGATTTTATCCAGGCCTTCTTTGCCTTCTCCAAGTCCTGAACCGAGTGTTTCAGCCTGCTTGGATACGAAAAAGTCTTCGATTGGTTCGCCGGTTGGTCTTGTCACCGAGCGAACGGTGTCAACGAGGTCGACCTTTTCCAATTCAGTGCTGATTCTCTCAGCCAGCTCGATGTATTCTGCCGAATCCATTCTTTCGTCATTTTTCAAAATGACCTGGGTTGGCATGGATTCACCAGGCCCGAAGCTGTCGGCGATTGCGTTGAAGGCCTTTATTGAGTTTACATCCCCGCTGATTTCATCCAGTGAGTTATAGCTCAACTCCCCATCGTAGGAAAACAGGAATGGTACGCATACTGCCGCCACAATCAACAGGCTGAGGAATGGACGAGCCAGTGAGAAGCTGCCGACTGTTCCCCATAGCTTGCTTTCACCATGTTCAGCGCTTTGTTTTGAAGGCCAGAAAATCTTTTGTCCTAATACCGCCATAAAAAATGGGACAATAGTGAATAATCCGAGCAAGAGCATTGCGACACCAATCGCTACAGCTGCAGCGGACTGATATAAAATAAATTCTGAGAATCCTATAGCGGCGAATCCGATCATAACCGCTACACCGCTGAAAAAGACGGTACGTCCCGCGTTCTTGTATGTTGCGACAATCGCAGCCGGCACGCTTTCATTATGTGCCATCTCTTCCTTAAAGCGGCTGAGCAGCAAAATACAGTAATCCGTTCCAATCCCGAACAAGACGGCAACAAGGAAAATCTGCGTATAATTTGAAAGCGGGAAATTGAATTGATCAACAAGCATTGCTACGATTGATTGTGAAACAAGATAGGCCATCCCGACTGTCAATAATGGAATGACAGGAGCGACGACAGACCTGAATACCAGCAAAAGCACTACGAGGATAAAGACGACTGTGATACCTTCAGTCTTTTTCAATCCTTCTTCAGAGCTTGTCATCAGGTCTTCATTGATGAGCCACTGACTTGTGTAATAGTGGTCGACTTCGATATCTTCAATCGTTTCATACAGAAGCTTGCTTACCTCCGCTGGTTCGCGGTCATTCCAATTGACCGTGACTGAGATTAAGATCGATTTCCCATCGTCAGATACAAGCTGTTCCTTAAGGCTTTCTTCATTGAAATGTGTCAGGATATCGGTAATTCCGATTTCTTCCCTGTTATCTTCAAGTGCGCGGATTGCTTTCTCCGCTTCCTTGATCTCGTCCTGAGTCAATTTCTTTTCGCTACGGAAGACGAGTGCGACCTGGGTATCATCCCCTCCGCCTTCCTGTTTCCTTACGTTGTCCAAGATTTTGCCGGCCAATGTTGATGAGTACTCGTCAGGCACGGTAATCTGGCCTTTTTCCCGGACAAGTTCAGCCATATTCGGCGCAGCCATGAACAGGCCTGCAGCCACAAGAATCCACACAATAATGACAAACCATTTCTGCTTAATAATGAATTTCACGTTACTCCACCCTGCTCTTTCTTTCTGTTAAAATGTCATTCAGCTTGTCGTACGTCTTAAGGAACTGGACGATTTCATCCTGGTCGAATTTTTCAATAAAGGATGCTACTAGCACCTGTATCCGCTCCTCCGTCTTCCGAAAAAGTTCATTTCCCTTGTCAGTCAAAGACAGGTATACCAGGCGCCTGTCATTTTCATCCCGTTCCCGCTGGATTAGCCCTTTTTCCCACAGCCGAGTAATGATCGCCGTGATCGCACTCTTTTTGACATCGAAAACTTCAGCCAGCTCGGAGGATGTGCAAGTGCCAACCTTATCGATATAACGCAAAGTATAATGCTGGTCATTCGTCAGGTCGGAACCTATTTCTTCCTTGATCAGTCCCTCGGCAATTTTGTTGACCGAAAAAGAAACATGGATATAATGGTCAACTAAATCCTTGATTGATTTATCACACATGTCTATATATTCACCCCGCTCTAAACTTATTCCATCCTTTAACTGTTCAACTGTTTAACTATTAACCTTTTTAACTTTAATCCTAATCACTTCCTATGTCAATAAGAAAGGCTCTTTTCTCAAACTTTGTTACTATTGAATACAAGCTAGGATTGAAATGACCTATTTTTCTTCACAAAGTTGACTCTTTTGTGAGAAAAGAGCATGCAAACTTAATACCGACCAGCAAAATGGCCTTCTATCACGTTAAAATCGGCTTTAGGATTTTAACAACAATCTTTACGAAAACAGCCCTAAGAAAACAAAAAGACTGCCCAGGTTTTCAGGCAGTCCAGCTATTTAAAATGTGTTATAAATATTTGCGCACTCTTCACCTGTTGGTTCATAAAAACAGTGAAGCTTAAACCGGCCGACATGCGGCTGATTGTACCATGTCGGCGGACAATCTCCTGAAGGCCGGAAATACCATAGGCTATATTTGGACGGCCATAGCCTCTCCCCTTTCAGCACACGCCTTGCGAGTCTCTTTTCAGCTTCTCTTGCACGTTGATAAAAATAACCCTTTTGCGTTGCCTCAAAAGCATGTTCCTGATAAATCATCTGCGGAACGGTCCTTAACCCCTTAAAATCAGAACAGTTCGCACGTATCCGGTTGATCCCTACATTTCCCACCATCAGCATTCCCTGCTGCCCTTCACCCTCAGCCTCTGCTCTTAACAATCGGGCCAACAGATCGACATCAGCCTCCGTATGCTTCACTACTGCCATGGCATAACCCCCACCATTTTTTTGCCTCTGTTTCCTGTAAAAATCTTAATAGTGCCATTATTAAGCTTATTTGTTGATGGCTCGGGTTATAACGGATTTATTTATTTGTTTAAATCAGACTAGTCTTTGTCATATAAAAGAAAGCGGCAAAAATGTTAAGAATCAGCGCGAGGAATCCATACGGCAATGCGAGAAAGATGACCTAGTGGATATCGTTCTCATGAGTTTAAATTCTCACGTACATTCGCGGGTCCAAATTTATCCCCTTTTTCGGACACCAGTACTTGTATGCACTAAGAAAGGGTTCTATTTACGATGGATAAGGTACCTATATAAGTCCCTATGAATATAATCTTTTGTAATTTAGGCAAATGTAAATGCATGGGTTTTTAAGATTCACTCTGCAGTGTCCATATAAAAATTCCAATCACTCAGATACCTGGAATTTAATCTAATAAACTGCTAGGGGGAGAGAACATATGAGAGTAAATATCTACCAAGGCCACCAGCATAATCTGCCGTTTTCTGATGCAAATATTGTTATCGATGTCATCAGGGCCTTCACTGTTGCACACCATGCCTTTCTTGGAGGGGCAAAGGAAATCCTCCTCGTTAATTCGGTTTCGGAAGCTGTGGCTTTAAAGGAAAAATACCCAAATTATTTTTTAGCCGGAGAAATCAAGGGACTGCCCATTGCTGGTTTCGACCTCGATAATTCTCCGAGACGAATCAGCGGTGAGGATGTCAGGGGAAGAACAATAGTCCAGAAGACGACAAATGGAGTAAGAGCACTTCTGAATGCTTTGAACGCAGAGAAAGTCTATGCGACAGGTTTTTCAAATGCAAGGAAAACAGCGGAGCATATTCTGAAAACTTGCAGGCAGGATGCCTTAATTAATATTATCGCCTCCCATCCTGACGGGGGTGATGACCTCGCCTGCGCTGAATACATCAAGTCGATCATCGAGGATGATGCAACCCTCGCAGCAGAGGATGTTGTACAAAGGATAGTAAGCTGTGAGGCAGCCCGGAAATTTTTTGATCACGGACAGCCGGACTTTGACGCACGGGATCTCGATTATTGTACAAAAGAGCTTGATGAAGCCTTTGTAATGGTGGTGGATGATAAAAAGGGATTACCCAGAATTGTGAGGTTATATGATGATGAAACATTTTGGTTTAAAGCTCCCGGCGCGGCAGGAAAAGCCAAGGACCAGGGGATTGACAATCTTAATAGACAACGGTCTTCCTTGTAACTATTTTAAAGACACGATTAAAGGGGCAGGCCATTATATTGACTTTGTAAAATTCGGCTGGGGCACCTCAATCGTTTCTTTGAACCTTGAAGAGAAAATGACGTGCTTAAAGGAAAACGATGTTGACTATTTTTTCGGCGGCACCTTATTTGAGAAATTCCTGAGCCAGAACAAACTGGATGACTTTTACCGCTACTGTAAGATGTATGATTGTCGTTATATTGAGATTTCTAATGGGACGCTGCCGATCACCAATAGGGAAAAAGCTGGATATATTTCCGATTTCGCCGGAGAATTCAACATCTTCAGTGAAGTCGGGAGCAAAGACAGTATGATTTCAGGGAATTCCAGCTCACAGGAATGGATTGAATATATTCACGAAGACTTTGAAGCAGGGGCAGAGAAAGTGATCACGGAGGCGCGGGAAGGCGGAACGAGCGGTATATGCACCGGCAGCGGAGACATACGGTTCGATATCATCGAAGAGATCATTTCATCGGGACTGAACCTGGATCACCTTATTTTTGAAGCACCGAACAAGAAAATGCAAACATGCTTCCTCAGCTTGGCCGGTCCACAGGTCAATCTTGCAAATATCCCATTCGCGGATGCCATAGCTCTGGAAACACTGAGGCTGGGCTTGCGCTCAGACACTTTTCATAATTATCAGGAGGAACGGGTATGAGAGATACGGACAAAGTGTTTCATCTTGCTATCCCGTGCAAGGAGCTTGATGAAACAGTGGATTTTTACGAACGGCTTGGCTGTAAATTGGCAAGAAGATATCATGACAGGGTGACATTTGATTTTTTCGGTGACCAGGTTGTCTGTCATTTGAATCCGGAAAAAATAGACCCTGAGCCCCGAATGTATCCCCGCCATTTTGGCATTACCTTTATTAAAAAGCAGGAATTCGACCTTGCCCATGAATATGCAGTCGAAAATAAACTGACGTTTTTCCAGGAACTGATGGTCCGCTTTCCAGGAAAGAAAGAAGAGCATGTAACCTTCTTCCTGATAGACCCGGCTAATAATTTATTGGAATTCAAATATTACCATGATCCAGCGATGGTTTATTAACAGATTCGGAGCCCTTTTCCGGGGCTCTTTTATTTGGTTGTTTTTTCTAAGAGCAGGGTTGATGTTTCTATATATACATAGCGGGTAAATCTATAGTACCTTTTCCAAGGTAAACTAAAGAAAAGTGAGGGATTCTTATGGCACGGGACAACAAAAACAACAATGATAATATGGAACAAGAAGAATATTTTAAAGACCGCGCAGGTACAGATGAAGCAAGATTCCATGCAGTTCCTCATGATGAAGAAGGATGGGCCGTCAAGAAAGAAGGCGAGGACGATCCACAATTTACGGCCGATTCAAAATCTGAGGCTGCAGATGAAGCAAAACGCCTGGCAGAAGAAGCGGGAACCATGGCTTACATCCATGATGAGGATGGGAAGATTGAGGAACAATTCAACTACAGCAACTAAACCAACATGAAGAAGCCTTGCAGCAAAAAGCGGCAAGGTTTCTTACTATCTATTAAGCTTTCAATACATCATGATCTACATAACGCTCGCCGTTCAGCTCACTGATGACGTTGATGGCGACCTTTGCGCCGTCTCCAGCTGTGATGATAGTGTGCATGCTGACACCTGCGCATGTACCTGCAGCCCAAACGCCTTCAACATTAGTTTTTCCGGCAGCATCTACGTCAAAGATCGTCTTGATTCTTGGCTCTGTGCCATCCTTTGTTGCAAGACCTGATGCTTCAGCCACATCCGTCATCATCCCTGATGCGATGATCACATGCTTGACTTCATACTCGCCGTTTTCAGTTACGACTTTAACGCCGCTGTCTGTTTTGCTGACAGAAGTCACTGTCGTTTCGACGAACTCAGCACCAAATTTCTTCGCTTGCTTGATGCCAGTTTCTACTAAATCAGGACCTGCAATTTCAGGAGCACCATAGTGGTTCTCCATCCAGGCACGCTTCGTTACGCTTTTATTATTGTCCAGCACGATTGTTTTTTTGCCAGCCTTTGCCGCGAAAATCGCTGCGCTTCCGCCTGCAGGGCCTGCTCCAATAATTGCTATATCATACATAGGAAAAATCCTCCTTTTCTCTATTTCATTATAATCATAACAGATTTCTTTCTGTAAGCGAAAGTTTTAAAACTAGGAGTTTTGGCATAAAAACACAGCAGAAGATCAAAAAGCTTTTTCATAACAAGGCAAAAAAACAGCCAAACACCTGGCTGATTCTTTGATTGCTTTTCTAAGTTGTCTGCTGGTACAAAAGCGCCTGGGCAATCCCGACAAAGTATTCTGATTCCCGGATCATGTGGTCCAGTACCACTTTGGCGGTTGGGTTACTTCTCACTGCTTCACTTGGCGGGTCTCCCCTAATACCTTTTCCCATTCCTTCAGTGCGCTCACATATTCCTGTTCCAAATCAGGGTCAACTCCCTGATCACTACAGTATGCTCCTCCTCCTGATGCTTCCAAAACTCAGCTTCATCCAATATCCGCAAGGGCATCTGCTCGCCGTAATAAAACTGCATGATCCCACCCTCCTCAAAACGGTAATCGTATGAAATGTATGTTTTTCTAACCATATATACGCCAGTTGAGAATATGTTAAAGTAAGAGTGTAATATGGAAAAATTGAACTATTACACGATTGGAGGAGGGCTTTATGAGGGAACTTTTTGAGCCAGGTACAGAAACTGTCTTTCAGCTATTTTCCAGTGTTCACCTGTATACACTTGCGGCTTTCCTGCTTATGGTCATCCTGCTCTTCTTGTTTCGTAAAACGCTGAGGGATCCTCGTGTCAACAGTACTGCACGGGTTGGATTATTTCTTGTGCTGATCATTTCTGAAATCAGCCTGCAGGCATGGCTTTGGTGGAGCGGCCATTGGAGTTACCAATACTCGCTGCCCCTTCATCTGAGCAGTATTTCTCTCATCCTCTCCGCCCTTTTACTTTTAACAAGAAGATATGCACTATTTGAATTCACCTATTTTGTCGGTGTCGGCAGCGCGCTGCAGGCAATGATCACGCCGGACATCAGCCTGTACACCTTCCCACACTACCGCTATGTCCATTTCTTCATTTCACATGGCGGAACGGTAATCGCCAATCTGTTCATGGTGTTTGTCGCAGGATACAGGCCGACCGGGAAGTCCATATGGAAAGCGTTTCTCTGGCTGAACGTCTATACTCTGATCGTATTCATCGTCAATTTCCTGATCGAAGGAAACTATATGTACATTTCTGAAAAACCCGTCAATCCGTCGCTCATTGACTATCTCGGACCATGGCCTTGGTATATTCTTTCGCTGGAAGCCATTGCGCTTGTTACTTTTTTCATTTTGTATTTGCCGTTCTGGCTAGCTGGTCTTCTCAAAAAAACTGAACACCAATAAAATGAAAAGCACAACTTTGAAGTTGTGCTCTTCATTTTGGGCAGGCTTTAAATTGATAGGGTTGCCATCACCGGCAGATGGTCTGAAGCGATTGGCTCTGTATCAATAACACGGGCATCATTTATTTTTAACTCTTCAGTTACAAAAATATAATCAAGCCTCAATCTTGGTTTTGTTGAAGGATAAGTAAGCCCAGGTTCTCCTCCGGCTTCTTTCCAAACATCCCGGTAATTCGCTGTTACTCTTCCCCACTTTCTGCTGTGTGGTTTCATGTTCCAGTCGCCTAAAATTATCGCCGGGCTTTTTGCTTTTTCAAAAATAAACTGACTTTGTTTTTTATGAAGGCCGGGATTTAAGCTTAAGTGGGTTACGTAGGTGCCAAGCAGTTTCTTGTTAACTTCAATAGTTGTTTCAAGTACTGACCTGCCCTCGATGAGTCCAGGAATAAAGTTAAGCAAATGATTTTTGCTCGAAAGGATCGGAAAGCGGGAAAGAAGTCCATTCCCGTATTGTCTGATGCCATCTGCCTTTTTTGATGTTAAAGATATAGATGGACTAAAAGCGTAATGCAGTTTCAATTCATCTCCAAGGAATTGTACTTGATCGATAAAATCACTCCGGCTTGAGTAATTTTTATCAACTTCATTCAGTCCGATTATATCTGCGCCACTTTTCGAAATAACGTCAGCAATTCTGTTTAAATCCACCTTTTTATCCATCCCTTTTCCATGATGGATATTGTATGTCATTACTTTAATTTTCACTTTGCGCCTCCGGATTTCTTTAATTCTGGACTTTCCAGAATCCTCATTACCCACTCTTTAAAATCCATTATTCGTTCGTGTTGAGGCTCTTGTTCTGTACCTGCCACAATCACCGGGAAAAATGTATCCTGCTTATGGAGCGACCCGTGGGCGGCACCGCCAACATGTGTTGGAGACTCTTCGCCAACAAATTCATAACCAGGCTTAGCGTTAACAACCATATAAATGCCTGAATGAGAGTAAAAGGAGCTGTATAACCTTGCCAGACCATCTGGATAATCGTTGTATTCTATTTGGTTTTTCCCATTTGCCTCAAGATCCAAAATGTCAAAGTTGCCTTCAATACACCAAGTCTTCCCGTATTGGTCAGCAAAGTCTCCGTTTGGTTTAAATAAGAGATACCCACTGTGATCTCCCGATATAACTTTTACACTCTCCCCTTGTTTCCAGGCAATCTGGTCAATCCGTCTGTCTTTACTGAGAATACTCGATAAATCATCTATTTTAATGTTCTGGTCCAGAAGATAAATGAAGGTCATTCGCTCATTTAATCCCAGGACGATCTGGTCTTTTTCTTTAACCGGCCCGTCGATCTTATGGATACGGTATTCTTTAAGCAGCACCCTTAAATCGATTAATGCTTGCTCCTTATCGTTCTTTAAATCGGTTTGCCCGCTGTCTCCCATGATGATCCAGGCCGTATCATTTAACGCCTCTTCCCATGCAGGATAGGTATTCAGGATCTCTTGCAGCTGCTTGTCCGCATCTTCGATTCCTTTCGTGACGGAGACGCCTTTCTTATGGACCTGTTTATCGTTATCCGAAAAATAAACCAGCGAATAGGATGGAAGCCGATTATGCTTGATCAAATACTTCAGTTCCTGTGCGGCAAATTGATCATTAAAGCCAAACCCTTGCCACAAATGTGTATGTGGATTTTTCGGGTCCAGCTTTGATAATAGACCATAGGAAAAATATTCAGGCCCTTTAATAGATGCGTCTTCTTCAACAAGACCAGGCCAGCTTAACCCTCTTGGCACAGATAAAGGCTTGCTGTGCCCTCCGCGGTATACAAGAGTATTTATGGAAGCTGACTGCCCTTTCAGTTCCTCATGGATTGTTTTAACGGCAGGGCTCAAATGGCGGTGGTTCAGCTGGAAAAGACTATTCTCTAAAACTTGTTTCACTCCAAGTTTCCTGATTTCCTTTTGGGCACTTCCATAACTGATGAAACGCTTCTCGTTTGAATCATACCAGACGAGAGCCGGAACTTTATGCTGATCTGCATAGGTTCCTGTCAATAAGGTGCTATCTATAACAACAGACATCGTTGGAAAGGCACTTACCATTTCGGGATAATATTTGCCATGATTGATTAAAAACCGTAAGGCAGACACCTTATCTTCCTCAAGACTCGACTGCAGAGGCTGGTCCATCAAGGAATCGACTACAATCATCACTACCCGTTTTGAAGGAGGGGGATTCTGCTGTTGCTGCTGAAGCTGGCTGGGAGGGTTATTAGGAGATTTTATTAACATAATATAGGCTATAACTGTAATGATGATCAATAAGAGTAAAGGAATTAAAAACTTCATCAATGATTTATTCACCCCTGCTTAATACATTCAATGTAATTTAGAATGCCCATCGAAAGCCACTTTTATTGAAGGGCATTTAAAAAGCGTCTCCACTTAATTGGAAACGCATTGACCTTTGTTTATTCGTTTTTTTCTTTTAAATGATATTGTTTATACCAGTTAACAAACTTGCTTAACCCCGTCTCCAATGAGGTTTGAGGAGTGAAGCCGCTCACCTGGTGTAAGTCGTCAATACTTGCGTATGTCTCCTTGACATCTCCTGGCTGCATCGGCAGGAATTCCATTTTTGCTTTTTTGCCGATCAGCTTCTCCAATATTTGAATAAAGTCCGTTAACTTAACCGGGCGATTGTTGCCTATATTATAAATTTTATAGGGTGCATAGCTTGAGCCCGGTTCAGGATGCTCTGGATCCCATTCGGGATTCGGGGATGGAGGGCGATGAAGAAGACCAATGATCCCTTCCACTATATCATCAATATAAGTGAAGTCTCTTTTCATATCACCATGGTTAAATACTTTGATTTTGTTACCCTCTGTAATGTCTTTTGTAAAGCTGTAGTATGCCATATCCGGACGTCCCCATGGGCCAAACACGGTAAAGAACCGAAGTCCGGTGGCTGGAACATTGAATAAGTGGCTATACGTATGTGCCATTAATTCATTCGCTTTTTTGGAGGCCGCATACATACTAACGGGATGGTCAACCGGGTCTGATGTGGAAAACGGAACCTTTCCATTCGCTCCATAAACAGAACTTGAAGAGGCAAATATTAGATGCTTTATATGATAATCCCTGCAAGCCTCTAAAATATTCAGGAACCCGCTGATATTAGAGTGGACATATGAATGCGGGTGGCTGATGCTATAGCGTACTCCTGCCTGTGCGGCTAAGTTTATCACTATACCAATTTCGTGTTTCTCAAAAACAGCATTGACCGATTCGGAATCTGCTAAATCAATTTTATAAAACCGGAAACCCTGCATTTTTCGCAAAATTTCTAACCGGTCTTCCTTTAAGCGGACATCATAATAGTCATTTAGATTGTCTGCCCCAATCACCTCATAGCCTTCAGCTAATAACCGACAGGCAAGATGGAAGCCAATAAACCCTGCAGCCCCGGTTACTAATATCTTCATTTCCGCTGGCCCTTTTCTTTTTTACAAATCTTTTTAACCTCTTTCGCCGCCTCTTCTTTTGAAAGGGGTATTGGCCTACTTGTCCATTCTGTATAGATTTGGGGGTTAATCACTTTGACTTGATCTAGAAAAGAATCGAGGAATTTCCGTTCATGCAGGTTTCTGAATAATTCAAGCGGACGTTCTTGTTTTTTAGAAAATGAATATACATGGTCGATTAACTTGAACCCCTGGCCCGTGACAAATATATGTCTTAAAGGTGCATCGATTTTCTCAAAGCCTGAACTCCTCATTGATTCCAGTATCTCCAGAAGATTGACCGTGACTTCTTCCGGCAGTGTCGATTGCTTCTTTAAAAACGTATTTAAATCCGGTCCCTGCAAGTATTCCATTAAAATATAATTAGGACCCGTTTCATAGACTTTAGGGATAAAAGAGAGGTGCTGGCTTGATAGTAAAACCTCCCTTTCTTTAAGAAAGTGGCTCTGTTTTGGATAAATTTTTACACATTTTTCTTCATCAACCCGATAGACTGCACCCTGACGCCCTTGGCCAATCAGATTATGTGTTAAATTTTCAAAATTCGCTTCAGCGTCAGCAGCAGACCTCTTATAATCCACCTGATTTTCCATTATAAACACCATCCATTTATTATATAGACCCGGGTCCAGATTTTTTACATGTTCCAAAAATGAATCCTGCAGTAAAATCCCCTTCAAGTCATTGAGTAAGGTAAGCGGAACAGGAGGATTTTCCTTGGTCGCTTTAATAGGACTGATCCATTTTAACTTTTCATTCCCGAGGACAAAAATATGCTTCAGCGGGTCACTGCCCATCATTAATTTTGCTTTTTTCATGCCCTTTATGATTGCCAGAAGCTCTTTCGCAATGGTTTCAGGAAGATACGTACAGTTCCTCAGGTAATTCTTTAAGGTTGGTCCATCAAAAAATTCCCTGATGATATAATTCGTCCCGACCTTATATAACTTTGGTATAGAGGGTAGCTTTTGCGCTGCAGCAAGGCCGTCTGCCTCTAGCTTAAGCTGTTCCATGCTGGTACTGATTTTTAAACATTGCTCATTGGATATTTTAAAAATGACACTTTCGGGACCCCTGCTAACAATTGGATAGTCCTTACTGGCCTCAATTTCAATACTTTCGGCACTTTGATTTAAATTAATAGATTCAAAAAACTGCATGCTCTTCCTCCTAACAGTTCATCATAATACTTTGCTTGTAAATGAAGCTGCTTCTTTTCATCAAAAAGCTGTTCAACTTTCTTTCTTGCGGCAATTGTATAATCCCGCAACAATGCCTTATGGCTTAACATAAATTCAAGTCCCGCCGCAAGCTCCTCAACATTGTTTTCTTCAACCAGATATCCTTCCTGTTTATGAGTGATCAATTCAGGAATGCCTGCATGATAAGTCGAGATGACAGGTACACCAAGGGCCATTGCTTCTTTTAGCGTGTTCGGTATGCCTTCGAGATCACCATTCGATGCTTCCAGACTGGCTGCACAAAACAAATCAGCATTCGCCATACGTTTCCGGACTTCATCTTTATGAAGATGATTCAACAACCGGAATGAATCTCCCAAATTTAGTTGAGCCGCCAACGATTCAAGCTGGTCCTTCAGTTCCCCCCTGCCGATTATCGTCAAGGTGGCCTGAGGGAATCTATCCTTTATTTTCCGGAATGCTTTCATTAACACATCATGGCCCTTTTTTTCTACTAATCTTCCTACAGACAGAATATCCTGCGCCCCATCCGCAGCTGGAGCCCTGTAATGGTATTTGGTTAAATCAACACCACCGTAAAGCACTTTGACTTTTTCAGGAGGACAGCCCCAGGAAATAATCCGGTCAGCCAAGTATTGGCACACAGGATAAAAATGGTCACCCTTGTCAAAGAGCAATTTCAGATTATCCAAATAACCAACAGGCTGTCCGCCTAACGTCGCATCCCTGCCACGGATGCTGGTCACCAAAGGAAGCTTTGTCTTCTCTTTGAACGGCAGCAATAAAGCTCCTAATTGCCCATGATGGGCATGCAGCAAGGAGACATTATGTTTCTTTACAAACTCTTTTGGATCCAAAATTTCACTAAGGTAATAGACTCTATCATTCAACAATGACAAATCCGTCATATATTTGGGCTGGCGCACTAAATGAATATAATCATATCCGGGGACATGACGTATCTGTGGGATATATTGCGTGGGATCAAGGCGTAAATTCAAATGCATAGCTGTCGGCAAATCCATCTTCTCCTTTCAACTGAATATGCATGTTAGTGTAAATTATGCAAAAATCGAAAAGAGGACATGGACAGACCGGCAAGAATTTATTTAGGGTTGGGGGATTTTGTTTATTTTTGGGTTAAAAGATCGAAACAGTAAAAAAGTCAGTATGAACAGTGATCATTAACGCAAAAGTGCATCATCATTTTCTGCTAGTTAAAGATTTAGCAGGCAGCTCGGTATAATTAGTTCTCTAACAAAGGCTCTTTTCTCAAACTTTGTTGAAAATAGCTCTAACAAAAGGCTCTTTTCTCAAACTTTGTTGCTATTGACTACAAAAAAGGATTGAATTGCCTATTTTTCTTCCCAAAGTTGACTCTTTTGTGAGAAAAGAGCAGGCAAACTTAATACCGACCAGCAAAATGACATTCTTAATTACGTTAAAATCGGCTTTAGGATTTTAACAACAATCTTTACGAAAACAGCTCTAACAAAAAAGCATAAGCCTGCCATTTGGCAAACTTATGCTTTAGTAGTTTATTGCTGTGACGTAAACCATAACTTTTCCTTTAAATAAAGCATAACCTTTCCTCGCTTAGAGCCACCCGGCTTCATGGCACTTTGCGAGCACATTTTCTACCCTGTTTTTTTAATTCTATTTAGAAATTGAATAAATCATCCCTATTTATATATTTTCAGGAAATCTTATGCTTTATTTTTTTGTTCGAGGAAATTTTATGCTTTATTCGCTTTTATTTAACTTGTACCCTTTTTGATTTCTATATTAAGAAAAATTTTCCCTAATACTGATCGGTGAAAACAAAAAAATATAATAACCAAAATTTTGATTATTATATTTTATATCCCAAAGATATTAAAATTTTTATCCTTAATTCATAATATTTTCTTTCAATTAATATTCCTGGAATAGTACTAAAATTAGTAACTGCGTTAATGCTAGGATATATACCTTTATTGTGTAAATCTAAAATAACATTTTTAAGTTCCCCTGAGATTTTTTCTTCTCGAGCTTTTGATTGATTAGCTAGATATTCCCTATGCCTTACAGTTACCTTTTTACATAAGTCAGGAACATATCTTTTAGCAGTAGTAGGTGGAACCCCACATACATGTAGACATTCTTGTAAGCTTATTGGTATTTCTAAATCTAGGCAATCGGTTAAAGTCTTTTCCAATTTTAATTGTTTTTTGATTCGATTGTCTTTTTGATAGGAAGCGTAATTCTTCTTGATAATTTTACTTAGAAGTGGAAAATTATTTTCTGCAGCCTCATGACTAAATCCACCTTCACGACTTACTTGATTTAGACTTTTTGGTTCTTTTGAATGTGTGGCTTCTGTAAGGTGCTCCTCCATTTCTTTTTTTGAAACTTTCTTTTTAGTTTTTAAATTTTTCTCATTAGGTATGCCTATTTTAATATTTATTTCATCTTTATAAATCAATTCATAAATAGTGCTTCCAATTTTCTTTGTAATTTGGAGCAAATTTTCCGGAGTTGGCAATGCCTGATTGTTTATCCATGTACATAATGTTGGATTATTCACCCCTAAAAAATTTGATAATTTAGCATTGCTGCTTATTCGAAGTTTTTCTTTTATCACCGATAGTATACTACTAATTTTATTTCTAGTTGGAAAAGAAGTTAAATCAGGGGCTTTTTCAATGAGCTGTTTAAAGTTATTTATTATAAAAGTCTCGTATTCAGATAATTCCTCACAATATCTTCGATCTACAGCTTCACCTAACCATGTATAACAATACGAACAGTGGCCTAAAATTAATTTACTTTGAATAAATCTCTGTTTTTTCCCACATTCAGGACATTTTTCTCTGAGTACTGCTTCATGAATATCACATTTTTGTATATCTGATATGGACCAAATTAAAGGTTCATGAATCTCTATAGAATCAAGCTTAAATTGGTTGAGGCAAAAAGGACACCATCTTCTATGGCTGACAGTTATATTATTTGAGAATACACCAATCCAATTATTCATAGTAAGATACTGTATGTCATTTCTTTCAGTTAATTTTTCAATAACATTTATGAAACTCGCACTTGTTTTTCCAAGTCCATTAATAAGATACGATTTAGAAATATCTCGTCCTTTTGTTAGATAGTCTGTTAGATAAGGATTATCTATAAATGGTCCAATTACTTCTTTTAGCAATGTTCCTAATACTACATTATGATTAATTGACAACCTACAAATATAGCTGGTTAAGCTTTCTACATATGGTGTTCCAATACCCACTGGTTCTAATGCATATAATATACTTCTCGTCGATTGAAGGTGATTATAACTATTCTTTTTTTCTATTAACCTACTATCTAAACTATTCATAAATCTACCCCTAAAACAAAAATATTAAATGAAAAAATAATTGAGTAGCTAATAATCTAATCCACTCAATTATTTTAACTTCACTAATCCTTTATTGACCTACAGCATCCCGCTCAGGATTTCGATTTCCGGGATTATTATTGCCTTTTTGTTTTGTTGGTTTCTTAACCTTTTCTTCTTTTTTCCTAGTACCTAAAAGTGATTTTAACTCTTCTCTATCTTCTTCTTTTTCAATAAATGTCGATTCACCTGTTAGCGCTTCCTCAGCTAATGTAAGTAATTTCTGAGTTTGTAAAGCATTCTTCTTTAAATTATCCATTGTAATAGTTTTTTCATCATTCTCAATAGCATATGCAAGGCATCTCTGCAGCCAATCTTTTAAAATTCCTGCACATCCAACACAATTTTCGTAAATAAATTCTTCATGCTCAATGAAATTAGGTTCAAAGTGGACAGGCAACAACTTTTCAAATGTACCTAATACACTTCTAAACATTTTCTTCTCTTGCTTTTCCCTATAATCATATCTTGAAAAGTGAATCTCTTTTACCCTTCTTGATAATTGTCCATCAAGATTTATAACAGCATTTAAATCGTAAGTTCCAAATAAAACTATTTTGCTATTAGCCATATTTGCAAGTGATTTCAAGGAGTTAAATTGCCTTGTAATACCAACACCTGCACCAATATCAACATTTATTCCATTTGTTATCTTAAAGAAATGTTGAGCTTCATCAATCAGCAAGGCCTTTGTCTTTCTATAATAAAATGCCTTCTCTATTGATCTCCTTAGCTCAGGTGCTGTTTCAGCCTTTCTTGTACTAATTTTCCCCTGTGGAACTTGGCTCATAAATTTTTGATAATCAAACTTGTGATTAATTAAGGGCTCATTAAGTCCTGTCAGCACCCTATAATAAAAATCCTTCCAATTAAATTTACCTAAATCCGGATTTGGCAATTCAATCCCCGTAATAGGGATAATACTTTTATCAGCTTCCATTTGTTCTGCCATATCTAGATAAACCGAATTTAGAGTTCTTTCAAATAATCTCGATTTACCAACCCCAGATGGTCCCACAATCAATATGACGTTGCAATCTCCTGTATATATTTCTTTTTTTAATTCTTTTAAAACTAATCCCATCTTTGGGTGTGCTACAGTATAGTTTTTAAAGAATTCTACACGTTCTTCCTTTGATTTTCCCAAAAGCTCTTCAGGGAATGCTCTTTCATGGTTACCGTTTTTCATTATATTAACTCCCCATAAATTTCTATTTCATCATCATTATCATCTTCCGATTCTTCTAAGACGATATTAGTAACATTTTTTGTGGCTTCATGATCAACAATCATTAGATTCGGTTTAGTTTCAATCGGTTTGTACTTTTTCAAAGCAAGCATTTCTTCCATATCTTCTGATTCAAGAATAAATTCAGCAATTCTCTTTGCCGTTATCGCTCCATTTGTGGAACGAAGTTTCCTCTTTTGTCTTAGCTCTTCAGCTATGACTTTAAGTTGTTTTTCCGTCTTCCCATTGAAGACAGAGTGTTGTTCAGAACGACACTTTTCCCAATTATTATTTATTAGCGCATATGCCACTCCAATATTAAATGGATCATACCTTACCTCAACTTCAGTATTTTCGACTTTCCCATCTCTAAATTTAGAACACCAATAATATCCGTAAGTTAATTTAATTCCTTTACCGGGATACACTTTTCTCGTTTTTCCAGATACAGATGGCATGGTCATTAATATAAACGTTTCATCATAAGGAATATAAGTATTCAATCTGCCCCCAGATAATTCTTTAGATTTAAGAAAGGCTTCTTTTGGACTTTTGTTTAATGAAGGATTTTCATTATTGTCATAAACTTCTCCTATCCAACTCTCAAGTCTTTCATACAAACCCTCTAATGTCCAAACAGCATGATTTTTAGGGTTCACCGACTTGGTAACTTGCCTTACATTTTTCATAATTTGGGTATTACCTGTTAACCTATGGATAAATAATTTATTCGCTACACCGAATAATCGTTCAACCACAGTACCAAATCTTGCTTTTGCTGCTGGCCTCTCCTTTTTATGAACACCGTATAATGCAAGTAGAGACTCAAAGTAAATACTATTAAATTCTTTTCCGCCATCAACTACAATATAATTAGGTAAACGATTATAGTTTTTTACACATTCCCTAATAACCATCATGCAGGACCTATAAGATGGTGGTTCAAAAGTTAAATAAAATGCAAGAATTCGTCTTGAAAAAGCATCAACCATAAAAGTACACCAAGGTCTTTTTGATTCTTTTTCATTGATAACCAACTCAATGTCTAATTCAGTGTGGTCAATATGTGCAGTTTCAAAAATTCTTTCCCCATGCCTTGGGGTTGTTAATTCTAATTCCATATAAAATTCTTCGTGTTTATAGGCTGCGCGTTTTCCCTTTCTATTTAATTCAACATCGTAGGCACTCAGATTTTTTATATTTTCACAAACCGTTACATATGATGGTCGCTTAGTATTTACCTGATCACATTTAACCAATATCTCTCCAAAAACTGCTCTTGCTGTTTTTTGTTTAATTGTTTTATAGCTATTCGAAATTACCTCTTCCATTATCTTTAAAGTTTCAATTGGAAGCTTGGATTGACGGTTTCCTCTTTTCTTAGTTTCAGGTAACAATCCAATAAAACCATACCCGTATAACTCTTCCGCCTCTTGATACTTTTTAACCCAGTTCCTTAGAGTCCTATCAGTAACATGGTCTAAACTAATTCTTTCTCCTTGAAGATGTTTAGATACAGTCTCATACTTATCATTTGCAATACGTAAATCAGATTCAGTTGCCTGACAGATTATTTTATTTATACTATTATCAATATCACTTTCACTATTTAATCCTTTGATTATTCCTTCTGAGATATACCCTTCAAATATATGAATTGGAAAAGGTGGTGCATGTTTTCGTTCATCATCTGAATATAAATAAATCTCTTTTTTTACATTATCAATATTTAAAATAGTCCAGGTATTTTCTCCCCATAAAATCTTACTACCGCTTTTCATTTCGATTTTATTAGTTTTCCTGTCATGCTTTTTAGATTGTTCTACTATAGAAAAAATTTTGCTCTGTTCTTTATTTAAGAAAACTTTTACATTTTCTGGCTCGGTTATAACTGAATTGTATAAATCAAAATATATAATGTGTTTAGCAATTAAGGCGTAAATATCATCTGTAGAAAATTCGCCTTCCGAGCTTTGAATTAGTTGTCTTAAGGACATACCCGGAGAAGATAAAATAATATCTTTTATGCGGCAAAGTTTTTGACTATCAAATGTATAGTCATTTACAATGTAGTCTTCTAAATAAGTTAGATTCCGTTGGAGTCTCCAATTTATATCAGCTGATGAGCGAACAAGAAATCCTAAGTTAAGTTCCTTTGCATAATTTATTCCGAGTGAGAATATCCATTTCCCGTTTTCCTTAAAGTATCTATTTGGGTTGTTTTGTGACCTTTTTATCAGTTCATCTTCTGTTTTACATTCAACCCAATAGGCTCTATTTTTTTCAATAACGAAAAAGTCAGGTGTATAATTATAGCCCATTTTTTTATCTTTACCATTTTTACTTTGAAAGTAATTTAGAGTCATTAAAGGGGGTTGATCGTAATATTCAAGAACATTATCATCAAATTCCAACATATAAATTACTGGTAACTCTACCTTATGACTTTCAAACTGAATTGTTTCCCCCATTTTTCTACTACTATATTTCCCCGCTACATTATACTTCCCGCCCCCAACTCTTCTTGACGGCGGTGAATTCCTAATACGTTGTATTTCTTTTTTTGCTTCTTCTGTTAAATTAAGTTGTCCTGCCCACTGTTCAAATTCTTCAGGACTCATCATTACAAGTATCCCCCTTATCTGAAGTTAGAAATAAAAGTATGGAAAATTCCCTCTTGAGTCTTCTCTTTTCCCAAAATTTCCTCCAATTATTTCTGCAATGAATATTAAAAGTATGGAAAATTTCCTCTTGTGTTTGTTCTTTTCCGAAAATATTCTCCTATTCATTCTGCAAATCCGTTCTTAGTTAATAAGGTTTTCCAATAGTCTTGAAGTACTCTTTCTTTTAACAATCCACTTTTATTTATCACTTGTTCCATTTTCCTGCGACTTGGATAAACCCCATCAGTTGATAATGAATTGAAGGCGATATTAATTTCTTTTTTTAACAAATCAATTCTTTGGATTGACTTTTCTTTAATAAAGTCACTATATCTTTGAGAAATCTGTTTACAGTATTCATTAAAATTCTTGTATAAAACACGTCGATCATGCCCAATAGCTTCTGCAGCTTTTATCATAGAAACGGGACTTTTATCGGATAAAATTTCAATCAATTTGCTCTCTACAATGGAATAATCAATTGGTTTGCGGCTTCTTTCTTTTGTATTAACCACACGCGAGTCATTAATTTGAATTATCCTACCACCCAATGAATCACATTCGAATAGCAAATCTAAAATTTTTATGTTTAATTTAAAGCAAATTGTCAACAGACTTTCTAATGGTGGTTTATTTACTCCATTTATCCAATATCGCAAAGTAGTTTTGGGAACATTTAAGAATTTCGAAAAGAGTGTTAAGTTCCCCGAAAAACTATTCTCCTTGATTGAAGATAAACTATTTGCGAATCCACAAGTATAGTTACCATTTAAGATTTCTAATTTATTCAAAGTCATTAAATCCTCAATATTCTGTAGAAAGAATTTTTGCAATTCCAATTCAACATCACTTATTTCACTTACTTGTGAGTTATCTAGTGGAGCAAAACAGTTAGAACAAAACCCCGTTATACTTTCTCTACGCAATATATCCACCTTTTTATTACAAGCAGAACATTCACTTACCAGTAAACATTTATGCTCAATACAAACAGTTACAGGTTGAATATGCCAAATAAGAGGATAATGTATAATTTCCCGGGTACTTTTCCAATTATTAATACACTTTGGACACCACGAAAGAGATTCTTTTAAAAGATTTCTGACTGGAATAAATTCCTTCAAGTTAAATAAGGTTAGGTTCACTAAGTCATTTCTTCCGGTTAGGGTTTCCATCACTTTAACTAAATCATGTGAATTCTCCATAAACCCATTTATAGTCTTAGCTCCCTCGTATAATCGATTTCCTCCATACAAACTACTCCTTGTCAGGTACCCTTTTTTCAGTTGTGGAATAATTAATTTATTGAACAGAGTCCCTAGAGTAATGTTATGTTCGTATGCTGTTCGCATCAAATAACTGGTAAAGCTTTCTACACTTTTAGTACCAATGCCTATAGGTTCTATATTGTATAAAACAGTACTTCCACTTCCTGTTTTTTTATTCTCCACATAAACCTTCCCCTTCTTTTTTAGATATATTTCCATAAACACAAAATTTTTATCCATACTTTTCCAAAATTCACGCTAGCGTGAATTCTATAATGCTTTTGGCCAAACAAAAAAGCCCTATAACATTAGAAATCATTCTAGTGTTTTAAGGCTTTTGCGGTCTAATAAGAAAAATGTAATTGGTTATTTCAAAAATAAGGATTTTCAGAATCAAGCAAATTGTTAAGTAACACATTTTCTTCTTGTTTTTTGGCAACGTTTCGGTTTGTTTAATTAGGTGTGGAAAAGAAAAATCAATTAAAAACATCGCTATCAAAGGCAAAAGAAGAGGAAACCGCGCTAATCAAAGAATGGAATTTTTCCTTTTATTCTCAATCTAACCTCTTCGATCTCTTTCTGCAATTTGGTTGAGTACTCTTTAGCCAGATTAAAATCTTCATCTGTTGCTGTCCCCGCTCTAATACTGTCTAACCAGTTATCTATATTTCCAATTAAACTATCTTGTTTCATCTTACTGCTTTCTAACTCCTCACTAATATACGTTTCATATGCTGCAAAAATTAATAATTTTTCTATAGGGGTATTAGTAACACTGCTAATCCAAGCTAACATTTCATATAGTGATTCATCTAAATCCACATTGACTTTACGACTCATTAACAATCTCCTTTTCAGACATTTATGCTATATATACTCTTCAATCTTATAACCATAAATATTCTGTCGCATTCAGAGGTATGAGAGATACCCTTAAAAATAACATTTAGATAATAAATAGATAAAAAAAATAACACTGGATTCCTTAAATGCCTGTGTTATTCATCTAGAAATGATTATTGTACTTTTTTACAAGGGGACTTAATGATCCAATGCTATTGCCTGGAGTCCCTTCTGAACATCTTTTGGCTCTATCGTTATTAAACTAAAGCACCCTATAGTTTAAGTACATTTGTTCACAAACTTTAGATTATTACAGAAAGGTTACCCCATTTGCTGAATAAGCAAATCGCTACCAACAACCTTTATTAACTAAATATATATAAATCAAAATGAATCTCCGCTTGAATTAAACTAGCAAATTCTATGATATCTTTCTGTAAATACATTGCGGGTTTTTCGCTATTTTCAATTTGAATTACAATCATAAAAAGATAATCTAAATCATATTCCCCTTTGAGGAATGATAATTGGTCCGTTTTCCCAATGAGGGATTTTAGAATTACATTCAACTGGTCATTTATATCGTATGATTCTTGGTATCCAGTACTCAATGTCCAATCTGTCTCTTTTCTATATCTGATTTTGGTGGAGGACCTAGACCTTTCAATAATATCCCCTTTTTTATAAGTTTCTGTTGGTTCCAAACCCAGAGTGTTTGTAATTATCTCTAAAGGAAATTCATCACCTAATGCACTAAAGTAAGCCATAACCTTTGTTTTATCCAGAATTGTTCCTCCTCGCCGTAAATAAGTTTCTTATTTAAACATCTGCCCCGTTTGTTCAATATGGATTTCAACAAAAAAGGCGGTTAATCCTGCCTGGATCAACGCAGCCATAACGAAAGCTATTTCTTCTTTTGTTGGAAATAGCGTTTCACTAGAAAGTATATAATCGCTCCAATTACTATATATATAATTTGTTGTTGAAATACTCCTAAACCTAGAGAGACGAAAAAAATAAGAAAAAGTATTAACTTCTCAATATTTATGTTTTTCAATATTTTACTCCTTTTATAACCGCTATTTTATACCTAATGTATGCCACTTCTTAATCAACAAAACTGCATCTTTAGCACAATAAGAAAAAGCTGCCGCAACGACAACCTTGATCTTCAACTTACGCACCCGTTCAACAACACCCTACCAAATTTCATAGTATATACCTTGTTTATTTTGATTAGGTACATCATATTCTTTGCTAAGTAAACTTTCACGACTTTCCATATAAGATATGTAACGATTTATACTTTCAATAAACGATTTAATATCATCCTTTAAAATTTCATAATAAGTAAAATCCCATTGTTCAATATAGTGGTCTTCTATTTCATCTAATCTGTTTTTTCCTGCTTCACTTAATAACACTATATACTTATCTTGAACAGCATTTACTACTTTAATTGAAAGAGTACACCAATAAACCTCCATCACTGAACTATCAGTAATATGATAAGGGCTTATTACTAAATCATCAATGTAGTTTAGACGCATAATCACATTTGGTAGTTGTTTAATTTCGTCTAAAGTAAAATACAAACTATTTCCATCTCTATATCCGCATCTCGATTTCTCTAAGCTATCTGAACATTCTTTGCCAAAATCCATATTTTCCTGCCTCCAAAACGAAAATGTATATTGTAATTCTTCTTAAACTATCCTGCCTCTTTAGTTAAATAATCATTAATGCTGCTGTCAGCAGCCGGCTCTTTAAGTTATGCACTGAACTTGAAAAGTGAAGGGCTAGATTAACTCGCCTATAAACCATATCTCTCCGCCGTAAATGTCTTCATCAACCATTTTCACATCTTTAATTTCTTCCTTAACCCCTTTTACTTCTAGCCCTACTGGAATGGTTAAGTCCCATTCTTTGGAAAAATTACGGTTCCCATCTAAAGGAATCCATCTTGTATAATCGTCTTCCTTATAAAGGGAAAATTCTTCATCGTTTTCCGCAATAACAATCTCGATTTTCGTTGCGTACCAATAATGAAAATCAATCATTAACATTACCTTTGCATTCTTATAATGTGTGGGTTTCTCCTCAATAAGATGTTTGGTTCTATTTATCAATATTTGTAAGCATTTTTTACGAACATTTAACGGAGTTTTCACTGAATTAATCCACTCAGAACCTTGATCAGGAAGATGTAATTCCCAATAACCATTAGATAAGTCTTCAGGAAAATCCCTGGTTAATTCACTTAATTCTATCGAAAATTTACGAATTCTTCTTTTTAATCCTCTTATCTTTTTTCTGCTACCCATCTATTAGACGCTCCTAATTTAAATTAAATGAAAACTATATCCTTTGTTTTATAGTTTATCATTGTTCAACTAACCTGCCTCTTTAGTTTAATGTTTTCGACTGAACAGCATCTACGAATTGTGGATCAATTTTTGTGTTTTTTATTTCTCTCAAATAGAAAATATATCAATATTACGCCACTTACTCCAATTAGGATATAGTAACTGTTTTTAGGAACATCTAAGACATTGTGTAGATAGTCAAAAAGAAACATCCAAGCAGCTAAAATGATGAATTTCCACCAATGCTTCAATTTCCTCTCACCCCTTTAAATGAACTACATTTGTCTACTACCCATCTGCAACTTGCTTATTAAACATTACTGCATCGTTAGTCGAATAAGCAAAAGGGCTGCATCTGCAACCCTTTACTCACTTCCTTAGAAGGCTGGCAATTTCCTTGCTATCATACTCTTTCGAGTAATCCAAAGCAGTTTTCCCCTCATCATCTTCCACATCAACGTTGGCTCCGCTTTTCATCAACAATTCAACTGTATCTTTATGGTGATAACAGCAAGCTATGATCAATGCAGTGCAACCATTATTACTTTTCGCGTCAATAATAGCACCATTTTTAACTAAAGCCTCAACAATTTGTGTATGACCTTCTCCAGCAGCTATATACAATGGCGAAAATCCATTTTCATCCTTTAAATTGATATTTGCACCTAGTGATAACAGTAGCCGAATTACCTCTAAGTGACCTTCCTGTGCTGCCCAGTGAAGAAGCGTATATCCACCGCGATCTCTTGCATTAATATCTATTCCTAAATCTAACGACTCCCGGATCCTTTCAACTTCCCCTTTACCAGCAAGTTGAAATATCAGCTTTTGGCAGATTTTTTTTCTTAATCTTTTTCTCATTAGTAATCCTCTAATTAAGTTTAATTTGTACCTTTAATATCGTCTGTAAAATATCCTTGTTGAGCTAACCTGCACCGTTTGTTGCAAAAAATGGCGGTTAATCCTGCTGGATGAACGCACCAATGAAGAGTCGCCTTATTTATTTTAAAAAATTACGAATGAGATAAAATTGTCTTATTATCTCTTTTCTTTTCTAACAACTTTGTAAGACTAAAATGAAAGCTCCCTATTATTAATCCGAAGATAATTAAAAAGATGGTTGTAACCTGTGAATAATAATAAATTAATTTTATATGCATACATACAGAATAAACTATAAGAGTAATAGGCAAAAAAAAATTTAATGGAATCCATTTTAGTAAACGAGTTATTATACCCGCTATACTACTTACCAAGATTGAGATCGAAGGTATAAACAAAATTATAGTAAATATGTCATCAATCACAGCATTATAATTATCTAAAGTATAAGTAGGAATAGCATAGAAACTAATTAAAGAGGATGACACAATACTGACGATGATCCAAAACCAATACAAAATAATTCCTCCGTTTGTTTATTTAACAATAGATTAACACCAAATAACAGTATTAGAAGAGAACTAAGGAAATATAAGTAAATATCCACCATAAGCCTACATAAGAAAATCCTATAGAGGGCTCACTCACTTCTGAATTTTTCTTAACCTTATAATACCACCTATTAAAGTATATTCCTTAATGCAAATTTCCCCTTACGAACATTCCAAGTCACCAATCCTTATTTAACTAAACTGCCTCGTTAGTCGAAGAAGAAAAAGAGCTGCTGGTCCAACTAGACCTTCAACTCTTGCAGCCGGTAGCGAAATAAAAAATATGTATTAACAGATAATATTATTCTTTAATAAAGCTCCTAAATTCATTTGGTATTTTAGGATTAGAAACAAACAATTCTTTTTTATAATAGTCAAAGTCCTTGTAGTATATTTCGTGACTAACATTTGAACTTGACCAATCCACTTCGTTTAAGTCATTACCCGTTATTACTATATGGTCTTCAAAGTCTTCGTCATTTTTAATTACCTGTAAAATATCCATTTTCACACCAAAATCAACAATGCTCTTTAAAGTATTTTCATCATAGCCTAACTGGTTGATGAAAAACCGGACAATAGTGCTAATTTGGGCATCTTCCTCAGCAATAAATGTGAGGAACTCCAACAGATCTTTTTCATTCATCAAAAATTCCCCCATTATAGCTTCTAAATTATTTATGCTTGCTTGATTGTGTACCTAATTAAGCTATCCTGCACCGTTTGTTGAATAAGGAATTCAACAAAAAAGGCCGTTAATCCTTCTGGATTACTGCACCCTTTAGTTTAATATCAACTTTTACTCTGCAACTTCTGCAACTTTATTACATCTTGTTTATCTTTAAATTTTATAGTTAGTTTATATTCATCTTCTTCATATGTCTCAAAATTAACAGTACCAACTAAAAAAGAAATGACGTTACCTTCAATTTTTGTTTCCATATCTCCTACATTCCCTGTAATCAAACCATCGTTACTTTTAAATTCAATATCAATATTTTTTATATATTCCTGTGATAGTTCTATGTCTTTCGATTCAATTTCAACCCAATTCACTTTTTTTTCATCATACAATTCTGGATTGTAGATGTAACTTACATTCCAATATTCTCCTTCACCATAAAAGATTAATTCATCAGAAACAACAGTCTGTGTCGTTGATGAACAAGCCGTTAAAATTATTATAAGAAAAATAGCAAAAAACACTCTCAACTTCATTATAAAAACCCCTTTTAAGTTTACTAGGTAATAATAACCATTATTTTCTTGTACTATCCTGCTTCGTTTGTTTAATAAGGAATTCAACAAAAAGGCGGTTAATCCTTCTGGATCAACGCACCCTATAGTTTAAGTACAACTCTTCACAATCTTTTGGAGTGAGGTAGCCTCACATTGCACCTAACACTTAACATATTTAGAAATTGTATTTAAATTTTTATTATTCCTCATTTTCCCCTATCGGAGTATTATAGTTGTATTGTGAACGGTCAACTTCAATAAAGTCTTTAGGAGTGTAAAAGCGCAGCAAATCGCCATTTACGACTTTATCTGAGTTTGCCAGCTTTTGTTCTGCTACTACTTGCAATCTTTTAGCTTCTTCTAATTTATCTTCTGCCAGCAACTGCCCCGTAGACGAGTCATAATATTTGCCCTCTGAAGAAGTGATCGTTGGACTGACAAAATCTCCGTTCCTAAAAGGAACTAAATCATCATGCTGTTCTGATAGAATATCGGTACCAAAGTGCACATATTCTTTTGTGTTTATTCCAAGCAGATGCAGCAGGGTCGGAAGGAGGTCAATTTGTCCGGCATAATCGTGGTTCACTCCACCTTCCATTCCTGGCACACGAATGAATAATGGAGTACGCTGCAATCCCGCACTTTCAAACGGTGTAATTTCCTTCCCGATAACTTCCTTCATTGCCTTATTGTGATTATTAGAAATCCCATAGTGATCACCATACATTATGATAATAGAGTTATCATATAAACCCGATTCCTTTAAATATGAAAAAAATTGTTCTAGAGCTTCATCTGCATATCTAGCTGTCTGGAAGTAATTATCGACTATTTTATTACCTGTCGTATGCTTCTCAAGTGTTGCCTCTTCCTGATCCATTGTAAATGGGAAATGGTGAGTAACCGTAATGAAATTAGCATAGAACGGCTGAGGCAATGATTCCAAATAAGGCTTGGATTGTTCAAAGAACGGTTTATCCATCAATCCATATTCAGCTAAATTAGTTGAGTCCATATCGAAATAACTGGAATCAAAAAACTTATCGTATCCCAAAGATTTATAAATTTCATCCCTGTTCCAAAAGCTCCCTGTATTTCCGTGGAAGACTGCAGATGTGTAGCCCTGCTTTTGGCTTAAGATTGCAGGAGCAGCTTGATAGGTATTTAAACCTTTAGTTGTAAAGGCTGAACCTTGAGGCAATCCATATAGCGAATTTGCTACCATGAATTCTGCATCAGCTGTTTTACCTTGAGCTGTTTGATGAAAGAAATTATCAAAGTATAGTGTATTCTCTTCATTCGTTAAGGAATTTAAGAACGGTGTAACCTCTTCACCGTGCAGTTCGTAATCAATAAGGAAATTTTGAATCGACTCCATGTGTACATAGATAACATTCATCCCTTTTCCTGCACCAAAATATTCAGGGTTTGGCTTAGCATAATTTGACTTTGTAAAGTTTATAATCTCCGTGCTATCATTACTGTCAGCCAAAGCCCTCTGTGCGTGGGCTTTAGTACTCTGGACAGCATCATACACAGTATAATTGTACATCCCTAGATATTTCACAATGTAATTACGGTCAAATCCTCGGGTCAATAATTGAGGACGATCCATTTCTGCAATTGCAAGATTTATTCCTGATATACTTAAAGCAACCAACATTAAAGCAGTTAACCTTCGCGGTGCTATCTTCTTAACTTCAATTCTCTTAAAATTAATTGAAATCAAAGCTAGAATCAAAATTACATCCGCAAAGAACAAAACATCAGAAGGTCTTAAAAGTGTTCCAATACTGCCGCTGACATCCCCGAAGTTTTGAGTCTGGGTTAAAGTGGGCAGAGTGATGAAATCATTAAAAAAACGATAATATAAAGCGTTGGCAAATAGTAGAACTGACAATAATAAATCAATTACGATTAATGAAATATACTTTAGTCGTCCTTTAAATAAAAAAGCAAAACCTAAAAATAATATAGAAGAACCCAATGGATTTAAGAACAGCAAAAACTGTTGAATGCTATTTTCAATTCCTAAATTAAATTGTGTTAACTGGACAAAGTATGTCTTTAACCAAAGGAAGACAACTGCAGTTATGAAAAAGAAAGTAAACTTATTTGTTATCTTGTTATTTAACAGCATATTAATCTCTTCCCTTCATTCGGCCTGTGTGTTAAGTTAGTCGTCAAATTAAAAAGATCAGGTTCAATTTCAAAAAGCTTTTCAATAAAAGATAGTTTAACACGTATCTTCCCAAAAATGAACCATTTTGGTACTGGTAATTATCTATATGGTATCATGGTCATATTATTATCGTGGATAATGCGAGGAGTGATTGTAGTGCTAATTGGCTATGCGAGGCCGTATTCAAGTGATCCACACTGTGAAGAGCAATTTAAGCTTCTTACCAACATGAACTGTGACAAAATCATAAGGGATGATCATTTTACATCTAATCAGGGAAAGAATCTTAAAAATATGATGAATAGCCTTAGTCCAGGAGACACAATAATAGTTGTGAAGCTTTTTGCTTTTGCAGATTCTATACGTCATCTAGCAAAATTGTTAAACGCAATCGAGGATAAAGGAGCTAAATTTTTATCCTTAAAAGAAGATATCGACACAAGCAAAAATATCAAGGGTTCCTTCAAAGACATTATTTATCGAATCGTTGAATTTGAATCAGATATTATTAGTGAAAAAACCAAGAAAGGCTTAAGTGAAGCAAAACAAAAAGGAAGCATTCCCGGAAGGCCAAGAGTTCCAGACGAAAATGTGAATAGAGCAATAGAAATGTATCAAAGCAAAGAGTACAGCTTATCAGAAATTAAAAATGAAACCGGAATAAGCAAAACTACTTTATACAGATATCTTGAAAAGAAACAATAAATAAGCCGGAAACAGCTAATCATGTCCTTTACTTATGTGGTCAAATCTTTATTATCTTATTTTATTTATCATCTTGAGTTTTGCATTTGTTAATACCCGATGAGACATTCTTTAAACTGAATATTAAAAGCTGCCCTCGCCTTTTTATAAGAGTTAAACCTTTTGCTTTAAATCTTTTAGGAACTGGACTAATGCTTCTCCTGGTTCCTCATTTTGATAAACAATGGGGATGATTCCTCGTTCTTTCAAAAGCCTTTCTTTAACAGGGTTTGGGTCCACTAAAAAAATGTATGAGTTTGGGCGTAAAGATTCGTATCTAGATTTCTCCCATTGTTTTTGTAATTTATATAACATATACCTTATGTTAATATCGGATAAGCTATATCCAATAAACAAAATTGATTTTCCTAAAGAATCGGATCGCAGTTTAATATCTAAAGGTGATTCAAAGTCCAGTCTATTAAAAAAACTGGATTCGGTTAAAACGATGGATGAATCGTGATCAAAGTCCCCATGAAACTTGATGATCTGAGGTATATTTTCTTTAATTCTTGCAATGTCCACCATATTTGTAATCTTTATATAGTCCTTTTTATAATAATCGTAAGCATATTCCAGCCATCTATCAAAGTTAGTCGTATAGATAATTGGAAACCCAATTTCTACAATGAGTTTATGAATTTCTGATTGCCCAATATCTATATTAGGATTATGCCACTTACGATCCATCCAACTTCTAAGTTCACCTAAAGAACCCTTTTGATGAAAGTAATATTCAGCTAAGATCAAAAAATCATTATTTCCCCAGGCATTAAGAACTTCTGGGTCGAATCCAAGCTGGCTGGCCATTTCATCAATCAACTCTCCATATGTTGGTAACCCTAAATTTTTGGATATACCAGAACCCACGAAGAGAATGACATTATTATCTTTTATTAAATGACCTAATTCATTTAGCATAAATACACCCCTTCATCAAAAATAATATATAAGAATAAATAAAACTCACAAGAAAGATAATCAACTTTGCGGTTGGGAAACATCACCCAAGCTATACGATGTGGTAAAGAAAAATAATGAAACAAGAAACTGAAAAGGTACCAAAAAACACACTAATTCATTGTTTAGTGTGTTTTTTGCATCGTTTCTTTTATCTCTATATGAATCGGATTCACCCGGTCAAGCAAGAAAGAAGAAGGGTCAGGTCCGTATAAGAAAAGTCGATGCATCGGTCTTGTCATTCCTACATAAAGCAACTTTATATCCAGTTCTTTCTCCGAATAAGGTTCCTCGATAGATACCATTAAAACAGCATCAAACTCGAGTCCCTTTGACAAGTATGCGGGTACAATTGAAATTTGGCCTTTGACCATATCTTCCTGCTCATTCAGGAGTTGAAATGACAAATCGCTTTTTTCCATGACCTTTTTTATCTTACTGCAATCACTTGCCGTTCGACCAATTATCGCAATGGAGTGTAGGTCCACTTCAACTAAGGCTCGAATATCTCTTTCAATCAGGCTTGCCAACTCTTCCTCGTGAGATGGGTTAACCTGGTGAAACACTGGTTTAGGTCCGCTTCTTACTACTGGTTCAACCTGGGGAAGATCTTCATCCATGATGGCCAGAATATCATTCGCAAGCTCCATAATTTCAACAGTGGTACGATAGCTCTTTTGAAGCGTTAGATAATTCGCTTCCGGAAAGATCTGCTCTGTCAGTGGCTCCCAGCTTCTTGTTCCCCGATACGCGTGGATGCCCTGAGCCAAGTCCCCGACGATCGTAAAGAGATTTGTATCAAACCCTTCTTTTAATGCCGCAAATTGAAAATAGCTGTAATCCTGGGCTTCATCAATAAAAACACTTTTCATCTTATGCTTTTCATCTAAACCCATTAGCTTTGACTTTAAATAGAAAAGCGGGGCAAGGTCTTCAAGTTCATATGCTTTCTTTCCAAAAATACTTCTCGAATAATTCACGAGCTGTTTGACTTCCTCTTCCGATAAACCATCTGCATAAGTAGCCAATAATTCCTCGGAAGTCATCAATTTTTGATATAAAGTGTAGATATCCTTTTTCTCGAAGTAATTCATATACGTTTTGACAGCATTCTTAAGTGATGATTGAAGCTGCTCGCTTCTTTTTTCTTTTCCATCCATCAAAGAGACGACCTTCTGCCGCCTTTTATCATTATCTTTTATGCCGTATAATGCTTTCTCCAGTGCTTCTTCATACCTTTCCTCGAACCTTGTAAGAATCTGGACCTTTTTTACTTTTACATGGTTGGTTAAAAGCTGCTTTATTTTATCCACCCGGCTATAAACAGGCAGATACCGGTATTCCTTAAGAAACAGTCTTTTTAGTTTTGCAGCCTTCATCAATCGGTATTTATCGACAAAGAAATCCTCAGTTGGGGCCAGTTTCTTTTCTATATCTCTTATATAAGCATCAAGTACAGCTTTAAATTCCAGTGAACCTTTAAAGGTTGATATTCTGCTCATCAGTTCATCTTTTGCCTTCCCCTCCACTAATGCAAGCAGCTTTTTTTCAGGAGGAATGACCTTAATTTTCTTACCTAGAGCAGATCGAATATAATCCGTAAAAGTAGTCTGGTTGATTTTTCCTACACCTAATTCAGGAAGCACATCAGATATATAGTCAATGAAAAGTCTATTTGGCGCTAAAATCATTAGCTTTTCGGGTCTGAATCGCTCACCGAATGTATACAGAAAATATGAGATGCGGTGAAGGGCAATGGTTGTTTTACCGCTGCCGGCTGCTCCCTGGACAATAATCGGATGCTGAAGGGACGCACGGATGACTTCATTTTGTTCCTTTTGTATTGTCGTGACGATTTCCGTAAGCCTGTTGTCTGCTTTCCCTGACAATGATTTCTGCAGCAATTCGTCATGCGTAGTCAAATCTATATCATGGAAACCCTTCAGCTTTCCTTCCTGAATCTCATATTGCCGCTTTAGGGAAAGATACCCTTTCCGCTGCTCGCCATTCACTTCATAGCTGACTTCACCCAATCGACCATCGTAATAAACATTTGCAATCGGCGACCTCCAGTCCACGATGATTGGCATCTGGTTTTCTCTATCGTATAAAGATGTTTTACCAATATACAGGACTTCTTCGACCTCATCATCCTGTTTTTTAAAATTGATTCTTGAGAAATAGGGCTTGTTCAATACGCTTTCTAATCGGTCTAACTCATTTTCCGCCAGCTCCAGGAACTTAGCATTCGTTAAAATGTTGATATAACTCAAACTGCTATCGAGGTAATCCAGGTCTTCAAATGCCTGTTTAATGTTTTCTGTAAAAGATTGTTTATTTTCCTTGGACGCTTCAAGGATTGTTCTGATATATAATTTCGTAAACTCTAGACGTTCTACCTCTTTCTGATAATCAGCATGCTTCAGAATTGAGGCTTTGCTTTTTTCAGACATTTGCGGCTCATGACCTCCATTCGTATACATTATTTTTATTGGTGATGTTTTGTTGTTACTGAAGAGAAAGAAGAAAATTGAGGTGTAAAGGGGTTTTAAAAACAACTCGACTATAACATAGTCAGGAATTAGCTGGCAAATCAAAAAAGAGCGCATAAAGCGCCCTTACATGTTTATTTCACGATCATTACTGGACAATTCGCCCTTTTGGCTACCTTATGGCTTACACTACCTAGCATCAGTTCTTGAAGACCGTTAAGTCCTCTGCTTCCGATGACAACCAGATCAAATTTGTTTTGATTGGTGTATTCGACCATAGCAGGACCTGGCTCTCCATGAAGGATTTTGATTTCAAAGTTAACACCTGATTCCTTGGCTTTCTGCTCAATGTCTTTTAAACGCTCTTTCCTTTTGTCATTGATATCCGAGGAGTTCCAATTGCTTAGGACATCAGACTTTGAGCTGTCACCATCCACGACATAAACGATTTCAATTTTTGAATCTCCCTGGCAATTCGCAATCATGATGGCATGGTCAGCTGCACGCTTGGAGTGTTCAGATCCGTCAGCTGCTAAAAGAATTTTTTGATACATTCCTATCACCTCTTTATTAATGTGAACCCAGTTTATTGGCCAGCTTCTCAGCCAATTCTGAGCTTTCCTGATTCATTCCGGTTACAAGTATCTTCTTTCCGTTTTCCTCAAACTTGTAAACGATTTTGTCGATTGCTGCTACTGCAGAGTCATCCCATAGATGCGATTTGCTCAAATTAATCTCTACAAATTCTACATCCTCTTTATAGTCAAACTTTTTAATGAGTTCCGTCACAGATGCAAAGAACAGTTCCCCTCGGACTTTGTAAATTCTGGTGTTATTTTCAAGGGTACTTTTTACTTCTACTTGGGAAATCTTAGATACAAAGAAGATCGCGCTTAAAAGAATTCCGGTAAAAACACCAATAGCCAAATTATGGGTCAAAACAACGGTCAATACTGTTACTACCATAACAATTGCATCAGTTTTTGGCAATAGATGGAGAGTTTTTAGTGAATTCCAGTCAAAAGTGCTAATGGAAACCATAATCATTACTCCTGCCAGCGCAGCCATCGGGATTTGTACCACTATATCTCCCAGTAGTACAATCAAAAGCATTAAAAAGACACCAGCTACAAAGGATGAAAGCCTTGTTCTTCCACCTGATTTAATATTTATGACAGATTGGCCAATCATAGCACACCCTGCCATACCTCCAAAAAATCCTGTAACAATATTCGCAATCCCCTGTCCTTTACTTTCTGTATTTTTCTCACTTTCCGAGTCTGTCATATCATCAACGATGGTAGCGGTCAATAAAGATTCGAGCAGACCTACTAAAGCAAGTGCAAGTGAGTACGGAAATATAATCATGAGCGTATCGAATGTTAAAGGGATATCAGGAATCAAGAAAATAGGAAGTGTTTTGGTTAAAGACCCCATATCCCCGACAGTCCTCACATCAATACCTATCAAAATGACGATTGCTGTTACAATCACAATAGCGACCAGCGTAGAGGGAATCGCTTTTGTTATGTAAGGTAATAGATAGATAATTAACAATGTTAAACCCGCTAACATATACACCATTATTGGTGCATCCACAAAGTTATCCAGTTGGGACGTGAAAATCAAAATTGCAAGCGCGTTAACGAATCCCACCATGACAGAGCGGGGAATGAATTTCATATATCTCGAAAGTTTAAATACACCAAATAAAATTTGAAGAACACCCGTCAAGATCGTCGCGGCCAATAGATATTGAAGACCATGCTCAGCTACAAGATCAATAAATAGTAAAGCCATAGCCCCTGTTGCTGCTGAGATCATCCCTGGTCTGCCCCCAACAAAAGCAATCACCACAGAGATGGTAAAAGAAGCGTACAAGCCCACCATCGGGTCAACTCCCGCAATGATAGAGAAAGCAATAGCTTCCGGTATTAAGGCAATGGCGACAACTAATCCCGAAAGTATATCTCCTTTAACATTTCCAAACCAAGACTGCAAATAGCTGTTATTTTCCATATCGGCTCCTCCTTCTGTCTTGTTATTTTGTGTATTAAACCAAAAACCATGAGATTAATGAGAAACCAAATTTTACTGCATTTACTCTTTCACTCAAAATGAACAAATTAAACCCCAAAATAAAAACCCAAGTTCGTCATATAGACAATCTTGGGTTTATCTATTTTAGTGACCGGAAAGCTTTGCTCCCGGCTTTTTATGAACTGCCATTTTATCAACTAAGTTCATACTTGCTTCATTTAAGCCAACTAAGCGAACGACCACGCCTGTTGCCCTTAATTTTAAAACGATTTTATCAATTGCTGCTACGGCTGAATCATCCCAAACATGGGCATGGGTGAAATCAATTTCCACCTCATTTACATTTTCATTGAAATCGATCGCATCGATTAGTGCATCAACAGAAGCGAAGAAAACCTGCCCTTTAACTGAATAGATTTTCTTATCTTCTTCCATCAAAGAATCCACATGAACATTTGATATCTTTGCTACAAAGAAAATGGCACTTAGGATGATACCCGCGAAAACACCTTTTGAAAGGTCATGAGTTGCCACAACGGTAACAACTGTTACAACCATTACGATTGAATCAGTAATTGGAGCTTTTGTGACACCTTTTAAAGAACTCCAATCAAACGTACCGATAGAGACCATAATCATAACACCCACTAGAGCTGCCATCGGAATTTGAACGACAATTTTGCCTAGTACAATGATTAAGAACAATAGAACAACGCCAGCCACTAAAGCAGAAAGTCTTCCTTTTCCGCCGGACTTAACATTGATTACGGACTGACCAATCATCGCACACCCAGCCATGCCTCCAAAGAATCCCGTTACAATGTTTGCAATACCCTGACCGCGACTCTCTTTATTCTTATCACTTGCCGTATCAGTCATATCATCAACAATTGATGCTGTAAGGAGAGACTCTAGCAATCCAACAATTGAAAGACCTAAAGCATACGGAAAGATAATGCTTAATGTTTCCATGTTAAAAGGAACATTCGGCATGAAGAAAGATGGCAATGCAGCAGTTAACTCACCCATGTCTCCAACTGACTTAACATCGCTCTTTGTGTAGATAGCAATTACTGTTATAACAATAATGGCAATCAGCGGAGATGGAACAGCTTTTGTCAATCTAGGTAATAGATAAATAATTGCTAATGTACCTGCTACCAGGGCATACATTTGCCATCCCGCACCCGTAAATTGCTCTAATTGAGCCATAAAAATAAGGATTGCTAATGCATTTACGAAGCCAATCATTACCGACCGTGGGATAAACTTCATAAATCTGGCCAATTTAAATACACCAAAAAGGATTTGAATGACACCTGTTAAGATTGTGGCAGCAAACAAATACTGTAACCCATGATCGGCTACTAAAGTGACCATCAATAACGCCATTGCTCCTGTTGCACCAGAAATCATTCCAGGTCTGCCACCAATGAATGCAATCACTACTGCGATGCTAAAAGAAGCATACAAACCTACCATTGGATCAACGCCAGCAATTATTGAAAATGCAATCGCTTCGGGAATCAATGCTAGGGCTACGACTATACCCGCAAGTATGTCTCCCTTAAGATTTCCGAACCACTGCTGTTTAATTGTATTAATGTTCAAAAAAACACTCCTTTATTATTTAAATTTTTAGTTGACTTTGAACTCTCATCAAAGTCTGGGCCGTTGAAAACAAGGTAATATTACCACATCTGAAGAAAGTGGCAACCCGACATGTAAGCGGTTATTTACCTTGTTCTCTCTCGAATTCGTCAATTATCGCGTTTTTACTATGATGATAGTGAAATTTCTCATTTTCATTTTGCATTTTTCTAAACAGGTGGGTGCTATAACTACAAACCCTCTGAAATCTTTGTTATACTGAGAATGTTCGTCGATATAATCAAATAAGCAAGGAGGAATGAAGGAGAGAACAAACTTGTTAGAATTTACTGGGGAGAGAGTCATCCCCGACCTTATGAAACCGGCCAATGCTTTATTACTTGAACACTTAGCACGTTATCAATTTAGTTCCTACCACCTCCGTGGAAGGGTACTTGATATCGCTTGTGGTTCTGGCTATGGTTCGCAAATGCTCGCCAAGCTTGGCAAGAAACGGATCAATGAATTAATCGCAGTTGATTTCGATCCCGTAACAATTGAATATGCTCATAAACGATATAACCATCCTCTGGTTAAATATCGTTGTGAAGATGCAACAGATCCCCTGCTTCCCCAAAAATTAGGCATGTTTGATGCCATCATTTCCTTTGAAACATTAGAACATCTAGAAGAAGAACGGCAATTTTTGGCCAATCTTTATAACATGTTAAAACCCGGTGGGACATTGGTCCTGTCTACACCTTTTGGAAAAGGAAGAGGAAAACCATGTGGTTCGCCATTCCATGTTCATCAGTTGACCGTTGACGAATTTAATGAGTTATTTCCGGAATACAAAGAAGTAAAGATGTACTACCAAAAGGGCGTATTAATCGAGCCACCCTACCCGGGCGTTAAATATCCGCTTGGAGTCGCGGTTTGTACCAAATAGAATTTTTTTAGAAAACTCTACTGAGTACTTGTATAAATGTAACAAGTTCCGTTTGATTACAAAATGAAACCGTAAGTAAGGTAGTAAACCATTATAATGCAAAATTACCCATTTATATGGGGGTGATTAAACTGGAAGAAATCCTTATTAAGTGTTTATCATCTGAAGATCTGCGGATTATCGTCCCATTAGAGGATCAGATATATTCACTTCATTTCGCCAAACATAAACAACAATCCTGGTTGGTGAAAATTAGTCATCTGGACGAAAACCCTGAAAACAAAATTATCTCTTGCTTATTCGATAAATTATTTGCAGACGAACATGTACGCCAAATATTTAATCAATTAATTATCATTTCTCAGGAACTGGAACTCCAATATAAATAGCTATAGGAAGGAGGAGTTTATGGCTATTAAGCTGATATGTGAAGAATGTAAAGGCGATGGTAAGGTTCCTTTCATAAAGCTTCTTAGATTAAAGAAAAGATGCAAGAGCTGCCAAGGAGAGGGTAAGAAAATTCAACGTATTATTAGATATTAACTTTGTTCCGTACAACATTATCTTCTTAAAGGGGTTCTGCTTTTGGTTAAAGCTGAATTTTAATACTCTATAACAATTCAACCTACAAGGTTTTATATGTGTACCCAACAGGCTATTGTGAGATCAAAAGAACTGACTCTGCCATTGTAGAATTTATTCATAGAAAAGACCTTAAAGCTTGTCCTTTGATTCTTGAGTCACAAGATTCTCCAGGAGGTGATTCACTTTGAATAAAGAATGCCCTCGTTGTTCCGGAAAAGGTTATTTATTAGTTAAATTTCCGAATGAAAAAGAAGCTTGCTTCCAATGCCAAGGGAGCGGCATTATAAATTCGACTCCTAATAGGAATTGAATTTCAAAGAATATGCAGTTTCATAAACTTTTAAGGAGGGCCATCATGAGAGAAAAGATGATTAGAGGAGTCAGTTTGCATACCGCTGGAGATTCCTTGCTATACTATATCCACTTTGACCATAAGACTTTAGAAGTTACCGAGAAGGAATTCGATAAAGCTATGACTGATTTGAAAGTGAGCAAACACCCTCTTACGATAATAGATCGTAATTAATGCTTCGCTGTAGCTAAGGTTTAGACAATCCATAACCACCTTTGCTAAGATTGGCGTTGGAGGTTATTTACCAATGAAATCACAAACAACTTCAACACCACTTCAAACACCATTCTATTATGGATGGATGATTGTCTTTATCGGGGCATTGGGCGTATTTTTTTCCGGTCCTGGCCAGACATACTCCATTTCGGTATTTATCGACCACTATATCGCTGACTTCGGGTGGTCCAGGTCTCAAGTATCCGGCATTTATTCCGCGGCTACACTAGCAGCTGGATTAAGCATGTTCTTTGTAGGCAGATATATAGATCTATATGGTCAAAGAAAAATGTCTGTCATCATTGGAATTGCCCTAGCCCTTGCTTGTTTTTGGAACAGTCTTGTCTCAAATTTCATCATGTTATTCATTGGCTTTTTCTTTCTAAGACTATTGGGTCAGGGATCTATGACCTTGATTCCCAATACCCTCGTTCCTCAATGGTTTATTGAAAAACGAGGTAAAGCACTTAGTCTAATGGCTATTGGTGGATTTACAAGTTCCGCTGCTTTCCCACCTCTAAACACATGGTTAGTCTCCAATTGGGGCTGGAGTTTCTCATGGAAGCTTTGGGGAATATTACTGTTATTTATTTTTGTACCCCTAGCATTCTTTTTAATTCGCAATAAACCAGAAGATGTTGGAATGCTTCCAGACGGTGAGGATCATAAAAAGCAAACTCCTTCTATTGGAGAACAACCAAAGAAGATATTAGAGATTAATTGGACTCTGCAGGAAGCAAAGAAAACAAGTGCTTTTTGGCTTTTGCTCGTATGTGTTAGTATCCCAGCACTTGTGAATACAGGACTAACATTTCACTTGATATCAATCTTTAAACAAAATGGACTTTCATCAGGCACCGCTGCAATAGTTTTAAGCCTCATGGCAATTATAGGATTCCCTATTTCATTAGCTGCCGGTTACATTTTAGACCGCGTAAAAGTGAACTATATTTTAGCAGGAATTTTTGCAGGTGAAATTATATTTGTCGTTCTGCTTCTTTTTGTAAAGTCTTACTTCCTCGCCATCGTTTTTGGCGTTCTGTGGGGGATAAGTGGGGGATTCGAAAGAATTGCCTTAAATTACGTCTGGCCAAGTTACTTTGGAAGGTTAGCACTTGGAAGTATAAAAGGAAGCGCAATGACTGTCATGGTACTTGGGTCCGCATTAGGACCACTCCCTTTCGGATTCGCCTATGACCTGTTTGGGGGATATGAGGAAATATTATTGCTAACCACCATCTTTCCTGTAATAGGAATAGCCTGTTCACTGCTTGCGAAGAAGCCTGTTAAGTAGCAGGCCATTTAATTTAGAATGTCAATATCAATCATAAGCTTGAGGAAAGTACCCTCAAGCTTAATAGTTATAAAATTAAATAAAATTCTCCATTAAACGTTTCACTCGGTGTATACCCATTAGTAATAACGGTTTAGGTTTACTTATTAAAGGAAAACCCTTTGACAGCTAACATTGGATTCAACATTTCTTACTCACCTTCTTATTGAACTATCCTGCATCGTTTGTTTAATAAGGAATTCAACAAAAAGGCGGTTAATCCTTCTGGATCAACGCACCCGATAGTTTAAGTACGTTTATTCACAATCTTGCAGTCAGAAAAATACGAACAGTACCTAATTAATAATATCCACCAGAAATACAAAAACCTTTTGAGTTTTTTATCCAAAATAACTCTTTCTCCAGCAAAAATTTTCAACGGGCTTTTTTTATGCTACGTATTCCATAATAAAAAGTCACTTCAGTTAGAAGCGACTCTATCAGTTTATGGCGTATTCCAAAACAAAGTAGAGGCATACGGAATTACAACAGCCCACAAAAGCACAAGTGAATTCCCTATTACCCCCACTATTTTAAGAGATTTTTTCTTAGTAAAGAAGGCGGTGATTATTCCAATAATCGGCAGTACAACTGCTATTATCATTGCTGATTTAGAAAATAGGTCTTCGTTAAAGAACCACGCTCCATACACAATCAAAGAAATTAAAAAAGCTGCAACTGATATGATACCAGACTTCCTCATGTTCATCCCCCTATAAATTACCATTTAGTGTAATTTTACACTAAATGAATTCGTTAGTAAATACAAATGTTTCTAATATCCATATCAATCACAAAAATTTTCTTAAATAAAAGAGGTGCCGCAGCTAAAAATTTGTTAAACTATCCTGCTCCGTTTGTTAAATAAGGAAGTAAACAAAAAAGACTGCTATTCCTTCCAAAATCAACGCACCGCTTAGTTTAAATAAGTTATTCACATACTTTTAAAGGTTATAAAGTTACCGTTGTTTTTAAGCGTTTTTTAAAAGGAAATGTATTCCCTTCTAATTTTGCCTCTATGACAATTTTCTTGGTGATTTTTAATAGTAGTATGTCTGAAGAACTAAAACAAATCTTTAATTCTTTCTTAGCTAGCTCTTTAGGTTTACAGTTCAGAAAAGAAAGTGAGTCATATCGATATGCTCCAGCAGACATTCTGCCTGTTTCAATATCATTAAACTTTCCAGTATGTATTACTGCATTTGTATCATCAATTAACTGAAAATTTATATCGTTAATTGTTTTAACATTTTCTGCAGAATTATAAATATCAATTTCAAATTGTAAATCTGCATAATCAGCTTCCTCAAGCATATCAATAGGTGATCTTCCACCATAATCATCGGACTTATAATACTGAATGTCATATTCCTTTAATTTTAACGATACTTGACCTACATTCTTCAACCAATGTGTAACAAGTAATGTACTAATAGAACCTAAAACTGTTCCAAGAACAGCTCCGATCACACCATCGTATTCCTTTAATACAGAAAGTACTTGATTAACTGTCACCTAAAACATTCCCCCTTAATCAAACTTTACTCTTGTCGCTTTTGCCTGATGTGATGTATCTTTTGTATTTACTGTAAAGGAAGTTCGGTACCTCTGGCTTTTCCATCACACACTACAAAAAATATGTTTCTTTACTTCTAAACTTAGCCCAAGCCATACATCATTAACCTTTGTGAGTTTTGGGTCAGCAGTGTTAAACTTCTCCTTTTGTACAGTAAGAATCTCAATATAAGAGCACACTATTATGCGTCTTGGTAAATGCCTAATTTATCGAGGAATATCACCTGACATTCTTATAACTTTATTGCTTGGGAAAACAAGATGATACTTGCTAAGGTTACAGGCTATAAAGAAATTAAGGTTTAATTCCTTATTATTTCTTTAAAATAAACACTCTGAAAGCAATATATTTTTATTTCGTAAATACTGACTTTCTTATCCCATTTTTCTTTCTAATATCATTAATACTTCGACAAATTTCTTAATTTCCCCTCTAAATAATTTGGAAATATATTTACAATCCACTACCGATTTTCACTACAAAAAATTTCTTTAAAAATCATTAAAGTATTAAAATATAAACTTCTCCTAGTATAATATTTAAAAATTGTTTAGGGAGGATATTTTATGTTGTCATTTAGAGCAGTATTTAAAAATAACAATGAAAAGTTTAATACTGAATGGAATGAAGTGGATTTAACCTGGTATGATGATCCATCAGATGACCCTTTTGATTTCGAATATGTAGATGAGGAAGACAATACTACTTATGTAGCTTGGACAGAACATTTAATTAGATTCCATAATTGGGTGTTTGAATATTATTCCAAAGGGTACTCTCTTTTATTGTTGAGAATAAATATTTATCGAGATCATGATCAAACACAGGATGATATACTTTTTTCCATGTCACACTTTCCTGAAGACTATAACACCTGTGTTAAGCTAATCAAAGAAGCCCTTGGCAATTATTCAGAAGCTAGTAAAGAGGATTTAAAATTCATTCATTATTTAGAACAAAGCTTACCTTTATTCAATAGAATTATTCATTTTAATAGAAACATATCTAATTTTTTGGCTATTAACGATTGTAGTCCTAATGAAACTACTCAATATAATAGTGTTATTACAACAATTTTCGAATTACCGTATCTTCTTTATCAAGTAAATACGGGAGAAAGGGATAAAATCATTAATAATAACATTAATTTACTAAAGGAATATATAAAACACTTTAGTGTTAATAACAGCAATGATACTAAGAGAGCTAAGGATTCTACGCTCCTTTTAATAAACGAATTGACCAACACAATTTCTATTTCAGATGACCCTTTTTGTAATTAATTTTTCTAAAAATACAAATGGAATAATAATTTGAAAATTACATTGTCATTCAATATCAATAATTGGGGGCATTCAAAAGATGACCCCTTCAGTGATTTAATTACTACAATTTTGAACTTTATCTCTCATTGTATTTATATCTATGTATATCTTACCCATCGTTTGAGCTGCTTTAATTTTACGATCAAGTATTTCTTTAAAACTAAATAACCCTTCGACAACAAGTATTAAGTCAGCTCAATCGATTAATATTGAGCGCCTTACCTAATATAATTGTGTCATTTTTATTCATTTTCCAAAAATATATTGTCCTCTTTTGTAGTATGGTTTAAGTTATTGTCATAGGGAGGGAAATATATGGAATTTAATACTCATATTTGGGAATGGTCATCAGAGCTTCCTAAATGGCAAAATGATTTAATCAGAAGGCTGTATCAAAAATCTATGCTCGAAAATATTGACATAAAAGAAGTAATAGATAATATACTCCATGAGAATGGTTTTTCTGAGAGGGATTTGAACATCACTCCATTAGAAAAACATCATATCCCTAATAAAAATCCAATAGATACCATTAAGATAACTTCATTAAAAAACTTCAATAATATTGCCGCCATCGAACCAGAATATGGGCTTGAATTTTTACCTGATGGGTTAACGGTTGTGTACGGTGAGAATTCTGCTGGTAAATCTAGTTATGCTAAGGTATTAAAGCAGTCTTGCCGAGCTGTGGATGAAAAAACAAAGATTCACCCAAATGTCTATAAATCAAGCGGTTCAATAAGCACGGCTGACATTTATGTACAGCAAAATGGCACAGAATCAATTATAAATAGAGTTGTAAATACTGCACCTGAACAGCAGTTAACATCTATCAGTATTTTCGACACTGATTGTGCGAGAGTTTATGCAGAATCCGAAAACGAAGTTGTATTTATTCCTACTGAATTTAAAATCTTCGATGATCTTGCTCGGCATCAAACTGAAATAAAACAGAGGTTATTACAGTTAAAAGATGAGCTTTTAATAACATTGCCTTCATTCCATGAGTTAACAAGTCCTTCTAAAGTCAAAACTTTTGTTGAAACAATTTCTTACAAAACGAAAGAAAAGGACATTCAGCAGAATTGTATTTTTACAGAAAAAGATCATGAACGGCTTAATCAGATTACAAAAGATTTAAAGGTCCTTGTAGATTCAAATCCTGTTAAATTGATCCAGGAGCTTCAAAGGAACATAAATGATATTACAGACTTAAAAAACAATCTTCAACAAATTTGTAATGAATTATCTGTTGAAAAAGTTACAGAATATGTCTCATTACATCAACGATACCTTGATTCGAAAGCAACACTAGAAGTTTTAACTCGTGAAGCATTTGTTGAACAACCTTTAGATGGTGTTGGTAGTGATCCTTGGAAAAAACTATGGCACACCGCCAAGCAATATCATGAAATTGCATACCCGGGACAATCATTTCCATATGTCGAAAATGAAGCAAAATGCATATTATGCCAACAAGACTTGAAGGAAGAATCTCGAATTCGGTTAACGCGTTTTGAGGAATTTATGACTGACAACATCAGTCAAGAGGTAGCTCAGCTACACTCACAAAGGCAAGTTTTATTAACCAAATTAAAATCATTACCTTTCACAAAAGTGAAAGATTCGTCTGTACGTTCTTTCTTTTATCATGATTCACCTAAATTGGATATGCAAGCGGAATTGTTTATCCAATCAGCATTAAAGATTAGTACATTATTACAAAATGCCGAGACAGATATACACCTGTCCTTGGATGATATTCCGGAAATTGAATTACCACCTTTAAAAGAAATGGAAAATTGGTTAGATATAAAAAGAAGTGAATTGCAACATTTAAAGACACTAGCCCAAAAAGACAATTCAGGAGATTTACTAGCAGAACAAAACGAGTTGGTTTCAAAGGGGAAAATCTCCCAAAGAATAGATCATGTTTATAGTTTAGCAAAAATTCGCCTGGAAGTTGATAGGGTTGATAAAGCAATAAAATCGTTAGATACAACAAAATTGACAAGAAAATATAACGAATTATCCAGTTCATTTTTGACCGACAACTTTAAAGACGAAATCGAAAAAGAACTAGAGCAGCTAAGAAGGGAACACATTCTATTCAAGCTAAATAGCCGAGGAGTAAAAGGTAAAACCACAATAAAACTCGCTTTGGATTCCAGTTCAAAAATAAACATTAATGAAATCCTAAGTGAAGGTGAGCAAAAAGCATTATCAATAGCCTTCTTCCTTGCGGAAATTTCTTCTATACCATCAAATGGAGGAATTATACTTGATGATCCCGTTTCCTCTTTAGACCATAGCAGGAGAGAGTATGTAGCTAATCGATTGGTACGGGAAGCTAAGCAACGGCAAGTCATTATTTTTACACACGACATCGTGTTTCTACACACCTTACAAAAATATGCTAATTTACAAAACGTAAACGCATCCTATTGTTCTGTAAGGAGAAATGGTAACAGAGCAGGAATCGCAAAAACGGAAATGCCATGGATTACCCTAGCAACCAGTAAAAGAATCAAATACTTAAAAAATGAACTGCCAAAGCTTAAAAAGTTAGAAAGCCAATTAGATCCTGATTTATATATCCCGAACGTTAAAACATGGTACATGCTGTTGAGGGAATCTTGGGAACGAGCAGTCGAAGAACTGTTATTAAACGGTGTTGTCGAACGTTTCAATTCAAGTGTACAAACGCAAAGACTAAATAAGGTTAAGTTCACAGATGAGGTTGTCCAACTCGTAACAGAAGGAATGACAAAAGCATCCACATATGTACATGATGAATCTCATGCTATCGGTCGAATAATACCGAGTAATGAAGAAATGATTGAGGACCTTAATGAATTAGAAAAGTTCAGCAAACTTTTCAAATAATAACCAAGGGAACGTTTCACTATTTTACTTATTAGGAACTTTATAAGGGAGTTGGAAAAGTTGTTCATAGGTAAAGATTTAATAGAAAAACTGGGCTATGAAAGGTGGGTTTTGAGAGAATCTGTTTTAGCTGTTGAAAAGGGATATGGAATAACATCTGATTCCACCATGATATTTCATTTAAACGGGTTAAAGACTCATAAATTAGAAATGTATGAGGAGTTCGGATCAAATAATAGAATTGAAGTTCTCGAAAATTTAAGTCCATTACTTTTTGTTACATGTTATAAAGCTCTCGATATGATATTTGAGTGGATATTAAAAGAAAATGTGGATGATGTTCCGTTTCAGTTCGCTAAAAAAATTAATCTATACGATAGCAAATTTTCACAATTTAAATACCCCGCATCTCTCAATAATGAACAGCCGCTGATACGGGTATTTTTCGAACTTTATAAGAAACTTGCGATTTATAGAAATAAAATAATTCATGGAAACTGGGGTACCAATCATGGTGGGAACTTATTCTTTTCTTTTGAGGACCGAGGTAAACAATATGAGCTAAATGTTAGTTTTAAAGACATATTGCATTTATCTGAAGCTATCTCCCTTATGACAGATGAATTAATAACCCAATCTGTGGATAGCGAGTCTGTTTTTATGACAATAAAATTTTTGGTTGATAAACTGGATCACTTACACGAGGATACTCGCTTTAATATCTCTAAACCCAGACATTATAAAGTAGAGTATGAATTGGGGAATAAAACATTTATTGACATCGATGAAATTCGAAACTTTTTAATTGAACAAAGTTTTGGGATGCAAATATCTTTTCAATTATTGATCGTGTCAGAAATTAATAAATGGTTGTTCCCCTGGAACATAATTAGAAATTTGAATTTCATTGATTTAAGTGATGATTGGACAGAATACAAACTATAAATACATAGTTATATTCGCTAAAGAGATGTAAAAAGCATGGCATTCGCAATGCTTTTTCTTTACTCTTACTCTTACTCTTACTCTTACTAGATAAGTTTCTGACTTTTTTGTTTGGTTCCAGACTTTATTGTCCATCTACAAACACTATGTTGTAGATGGACAATTAATTTCACTGTAACTGACTTAGCCAGGTTGCATGGCCAATAAAGAGCATAACTTTAAGCAACTGACAGATATTATTACTCCGAGTTTTTTTTAAACTATAAGCTTGCCAATACCTTTTTAAAGACATTAGCATACGAAATCAAGCATAAAATTTCCTAAAAAAAAATAAAGCATAAAGTTTCCAAACGGAAATTTTATGCTTTACGTCACAATTGCAAATAAAAATCCACCAACATATGTATTGGTGGAGACGGTGGGACGTGCTATTCCATGCTTTCGCCATGGCACTGACTATATCTTGAACCTGTTTGACCAGGTCCTCCGGCGTCTTATGCGAGATGTAGTTTTATCCGGACTCCCGGATAGTTCACGCATCCTAGTACTGCCAGGCTGGCAGCCTATAAGTCGATACATGGCTGTTGGATTGCTCCACATACCACTCGGCATTGCCCTATCGCTATTCGCGACTTAGGTTTCACCGATAAAGCCGGATTTTCACTTGCGTGTTGCCACGCAAGGCGACTAATGACTAATCGAACCCACGTCCAAAGATATTGGCACTTAAGCTTCTACGAGTGTAGTCGGCATATTGGCGATTCGCTGGTCCTTTTGCCTACCGACAGGCGGCCGGCCAGCTAGCCTGGTTGTTCTCTTCCTTCATCCTCAGGCGGTGGAATCCGGCGTAGCCCACTTAGAGTGAGTCCGCTACCCTACCACATGGGCGATGGAGGGGCGAACCGCTATGCAGTATTAAGCTGCGAAAGCGAAGTTGTTGTTTTCTTTGCCAGTTATAGGCGTTGACGTTTTTACGAGGCCGATCCCCTCGACTCGCCACTTAAGCTCAAACTACCCCTGTCGAATCCGTAACGTCCCCATATAAAAGGCTGCTGTATCCATGATACAGACGTTAGGAGAACTCGGTTAAGCCGAGCATTAAGTTATGTTGTCACTCGTGGTGACAGTTATTATTATAACACACTGAGTACTTTTTTCAACTGGTACACTCTTCCTCAGCCGACAAGCTTACATTTTCTGACGTTCGCGGAATGCACGCTCGATATCACGGCCTGCTTCCTTCTTCTTCAGCGTCTCACGCTTGTCATAGTTCTTTTTACCCTTACCAAGACCGATTAAAACCTTTGCATACCCATTCTTCAGGTAAATCTTCAATGGCACAAGCGCATATCCTGCTTCCTTCGTTTCACCGATCAACTGGGCGATTTGGCGTTTGTGAAGCAAAAGCTTCCTTGTGCGCAGCGGATCATGGTTGTAACGGTTTCCCTGTTCGTAAGGGCTGATGTGCAGATTATATAAGAACAGCTCACCATTATGGACCTTTGCGTATGAATCCTTCAGCTGGACGCGCCCGTTACGGATTGATTTAATCTCTGTTCCCTGGAGGACGACTCCGGCTTCATACGTTTCTTCAATGAAATAGTCGTGGTTTGCTTTTTTATTCTGCGCGACGACCTTTCCCTCTCCTTTTGGCATAAAAACTTCCCCCTTCTATTGTTTATCATTTTAGCAAATAACGAACGCCGCCACAATGAAAAGCGCAAGCGCCTTGGTCCGCCCCGACAAGAGCTGCAGGCAATAGAGGACAACAGAGAGCCCCTTCAGCAGGAGCTCTCTTTTTCAGTTGCCTATTTTCTCTTTTTAGATTTACGCTTCGCGGCTGGTGCGTTCTCAAAGAACTTTTTCTTCTTGCTCTTTGGTTTTGAACCGGAGCCTGAACCGGTACCGGAGCCATTTCTGCCCCCTCCTGATCCTTTTCCACCGCCTGAACCTCTGCCGCCTTGCTTGCCTTCTTCTTCTTTACCGCGGCGCGGCTTTTTCTCGCTGCTGCCCGTCTTGAAGATCTTTGGCTGTGCCGGACGCTCACGTCTTGGCGTGCCTTTCATGCCGACGATTTCAAAATCAATTGAGCGCTCATCCTTGTTTACCTTGATGACTCGGACAGTAATTTCATCTCCGATTCGGAAGACATTTCCTGTTCGCTCGCCAATCATCGCCAGGTGGCGTTCATCATAACGGTAATAATCATCCGTCATGTAGCTGACATGTACAAGGCCTTCGATTGTGTTAGGAAGCTCGACGAACATCCCGAAGTTCGTGACAGAGCTGATGATGCCATCGTATTCCGTCCCAATCTTGTCTTCCATGTATTCCGCTTTCTTAAGCTCATCTGTTTCACGTTCGGCTTCAACTGCGCGGCGTTCCATGTTGGATGAATGCTCGGCAATATCAGGCAGCATCGCATTCCATTTTTCCTTCGTTGCCTGGTCGAGCTTGCCCTCGATCAAGTACGTCCTGATCAAACGGTGGACAATCAAGTCAGGATAACGACGAATTGGTGATGTGAAGTGCGTGTAGAACTCTGTTGAAAGACCAAAGTGTCCGAGGCTTTCAGGATAGTATTTCGCCTGCTGCATCGAACGGAGCATGACAGTTGAAACGACCATTTCCTCCGGTTTTCCCTGGACTTCCTCGATGATTTCCTGCAGGGCTCTTGGGTGTACTCCATTTGCGGATCCTCTGACAAGGTATCCGAAGTTTGTAATGAAATCAAAGAATTTTCTAAGCTTATCCTCTTTTGGATCTTCGTGAATTCGATAGATGAATGGCACATCGAGCCAGTGGAAATGCTCTGCAACCGTTTCGTTCGCTGCCAGCATGAATTCTTCAATCAGCTTTTCAGCGACAGAACGCTCTCGCATAACGACATCCGTTGGGTGGCCTTCTTCATCAACCAATACCTTTGATTCTTTAAAATCAAAATCGATGGCTCCTCTTTCCATCCTTTTTTTACGAAGGATAGCAGCAAGCTCCTCCATCATCTCGAACATTGGCACAAGAGATTCGTAACGTGAGCGCGTTTCTTCGTCTTGATCGACGAGAATCCTGTTCACATCGAAATACGTCATCCGCTCCGTCGTCTTGATGACACTCTGATAGATTTCATGGTCTACCACTTGTCCATCTGGAGTGATCTCCATATTACAAGACAGCGTCAGTCGGTCGACCTTCGGATTCAGCGAGCAAATACCGTTCGATAAGCGGTGCGGAATCATTGGGATGACCCGGTCAACCAAATACACACTCGTGGCACGGTCTTCTGCTTCACGGTCAATCGGTGAGTCCTCGGTTACATAGTACGTAACATCGGCGATATGGACACCAAGTTTATAATTGCCGTTTTCAAGCCTTGTGACCTGAACTGCATCATCAAGGTCCTTTGCATCAGCGCCGTCAATTGTGACGATGACTTCTTCACGCAGGTCGCGGCGGTTCGCAATCTCACTCTCATTGATCTGGTCCGGCGCTTCATTCGCCTGCTGGAGTACCTCATCTGGAAACTCCATTGGCAGTCCATGCTTGTGGATGACGGAAAGGATATCGACGCCAGGGTCATTTTTATGGCCGAGAATCGCGGTAACCTCACCCTCTGCACTTTTGCGTCCCTCAGGATAGCTCGTCAGTTTTACGACGACCTTATGCCCTTCGACTGCACCCATCCCTGACTCTTTTGGAATGAAGATGTCACTCGTGAACTTTTTATCATCAGGAATCACAAACCCGAAGTGCTTGCTTTCGGTATAGGTACCAACGATTTGCGAGACACCTCTCTCAATGATGCGTACAACAGTGCCTTCACGGCGCTGCCCAGAGCTGTCTGATGACACTCGTACAAGGACTGTATCCCCATTCATTGCATTGCTTGTTTCATTAGGCGGGATGAAGACGTCATCCATTCCCTGCTCTTCAGTGATGACAAAAGCAAATCCCTTGGCATGGGCACTGAAACGGCCGCGAACGAGGTTCATTTTTTCAGGCAGACCATATCGGTCACTTCTAGTCCTCACGACCAGCCCCTTTTCCTCCATGACCACTAGCGCTTTAACAAATTCCTTGAATGTTGAGGAGTCCTCGATCCCAAAGGCGCTTTCCAGTTCCTGAACCGTAAGAGGTTTGTAAGCTTCATCCTTCATATAATGCATTAGCCTGTCTATATGGCCTTTAATATTCTCATCCATTAATAAATCCCTCCTTTATTGGGCTATTTTCGTAATTTTGTCGCTCATGGTGTGAAAAACAACTCAATAAATTTTTTATATGTTTTTATTCTTTCCAATTTAATGACTCGAGAAACTCGTAAACATCTTCGTGCAGCTGATCCCGTTCTTTATCAAGAGTGATGACATGCCCTGATTCCTCATACCACTTTAACTTTTTATGTTCAGACTCGATGTTGTCATGGATGATATTGGCGCTGTCTGGGTCGATAATAATGTCATGGCGAGCCTGGACGACAAAAGTCGGTGTATAAATCAGGTCGATGCTTCCACGGACTTCCTTGATCAGTTCCTGGAGGTCTTTTAAAGTGGCCATCGATTTCTGTTCGAGTTCCTTTACCTCTGCCTCGATTTGATCCTCAGGCTTGCCTTCCATCCTCTTATATTCGCGCGCATACTCAAGCACACCGCGGTACATCAATTCTTCCGTCTTAAGATGCATTGGTGCGCACATCGGCACGATTCCCTTTAACGGCTTGGTATATCCGAGTTTCAGTGAAAGGACACCGCCCAGTGACAAACCGGCTACAGCAATCTCTTCATAGCCTTCATTCTTAAGGAATTCATAGCCATCAAGCGCATCCTGCCACCAATCCTCAGGACCAGTATGTATCAGTTCTTCAGGCGGTACACCATGTCCTTTAAACACAGGCGCATGGCATGTATATCCTTTTCCTTCTAAAAATCTGCCCATCATCCTGACGTCTGCAGAATTGCCGGTAAATCCATGCAGCAGCAATACCGCTCTTTTTCCAGCTTTAAATGTAAAAGGTCTTGGCACTAACTTTCTCATTTTCCTACTCCCTCTATCAGATATCTTCCTTAGTTTTAACAAACATGCTTGTAACATTCAATTAAAAGCCTTTATATATGTAAATACCCATATTCAAAAGAAATATGTGAGAGTTTTGCTTATGTAAACACAATAAAACCCGGCCTCTATTGAAGCCGGGTCATTGTGTGTATTATAGTTCGAAATAAGTAACGGCAATAGTCAAGACAAAGAATAAAACAGACAACACGATCGTAACACGGTGCAAGACAAGGTCAAGGCCTCTTGCCTTCTGCTTACCGAACAATTGCTCAGCGCCGCCGGAAATCGCACCGGACAGACCAGCACTCTTGCCTGATTGAAGAAGAACAACTCCAATAAGAGCAATGCTGACGATCACTAAAAGAACAACTAACAATGTATGCATGACGTACCTCCCGATAAAACTGCTAACAGTATTTTAAATTTATCACATTTTCAGGAATGAAACAATACTTGTCTGAATTGTTGAGGATTATTATATTATAATGCCTGATAGAACAAGCACCTTCATGAATTCCATCCCTTGTTTGTATGATAGTGATCTCTATCGGACACTCTCTTCGGTTTCTCACTCCTGTTTGTCCGATAAGGAGCCTCTATCGAACACTTTTTAGGATTTCCCGCTTCTGTTTGTCCGATAGGGACCTTCTATCGGATACTTTTTTCGTTTTCTCGCTTCCGTTTGTCCGATAGGGACCTTCTATCGGACACTTTTTTCGATTTCCCGCTTCTGTTTGTCCGATAGGGACCTTCTATCGGACACTTTTTTCGTTTTCCTGTTCCTGTTTGTCCGATAGGGACCTTCTATCGGACACTTTTTTCGTTTTCTCGCTTCCGTTTGTCCGATAGGGACCCTCTATCGGACACTTTTTTCGTTTTCTCGCTTCCGTTTGTCCGATAGGGACCCTCTATCGGACACTTTTTTCGATTTCCCGCTTCTGTTTGTCCGATAGGAACCCTCTATCGGACACTTTTTTCGTTTTCTCGCTTCCGTTTGTCCAATAGGGACCTTCTATCGGACACTTTTTAGGATTTCTCGCTTCTGTTTGTCCGATAGGGACC